>JABXGS010000084.1 GCA_016550425.1 archaeon | reverse complement strand
TGTTGTAAAACTGTGAAACTAGGACCCACCAGTCAACTCATTGAAGAGCACTTTCCTGATGGCTGTTTAAGTTTCATCGGTCAACGACGTTATGAGTCCCACCGACGCTCAGCAAGTCGACGAATTTGGAAAAACCCATGGGTACCCAAACAAGTGGGAGCTAGCCCCATTCATAATTGGACTGCTATGATGATTTGGCTGTATATTTTCAGAGAAAAAGCACCTTACAACCCACTATACGAAGCGGGCTTTGAAAGAATTGGGTGTATGTTTTGTCCTGCCTCAACTATGAGTGAATTAACAATAATTGCGGACAAATGCCCTTCTGAGTGGCAAAGGTGGGAATCACATGCAGAAGAAATTGCCAAACGCCAAGGAATGAATGAAGAATGGTTACACCATGGATTCTGGCGTTGGAAGAATCATCCACCGAAAATCCGAGAATTGGCTCGCCAAATGAAGATTGATTTGCAATCACACTACGTTGACCAAGAGGGAGAACCCTTAACATTTGCATTAGAACTTGAACATGAACCTAATGGTGAGGTGGTTCGTGGAAGATTCAATAAGCCAATTGACATTTTTCGGGCAACTGCGTTTCTTCCTGCACTAGGTGATGTTATTGTTGATTTGGAACGAAGGATGATTGAAGTTACAATCCCAAGGAAGGAAGCAAAATTGAAGGCTTTCTTCTTTGAAAGTGGTTATTTTTCATTTTCAGGTTCTGTAACAAATAAGACAGCCGATCGATTCGCGCGAACAGTACTCAGAGCCCTGCTTTGTACTGCATGTGGTACTTGTCAGTCTCTTTGTGGCAATGAGGCTATTTCCATTAAAACAAACCAAGCGCGGATTATTAAAGAAAAATGCAGTCAGTGTGGGGAATGCTTGCGCGGTAAATGTCCTTCTCTATATGCTCACTAAAATAGCCGATTCAAATCGTTATTGGTATTTAGTTGCAAGAAAAGCTTTTCAAGATACATCGATGATTGGTATTTTCTCCATGAATCATCGATGAGCGATTGATTATGAGTGAGGATGTTCAGAGCACGATTTCACTTTACAAACGTCTCTTCAGTTTGCCAGGTGACCGTACACAGGTTTTGATAATTATATTTGCCTCACTGATTGTTGGCGGAACAACAGAACTTCTCCGATATCTTGGAGGTAGCCCATTTACAGTAATGGTGTTTTTAAGGGGAGCGCTGCGCGGTTTGATTATTACGGTCCCTGCAGCACTAGTGACTTTGCTTGCATTCCGTTTAGGTACAAGGAAAGGGACCATTCTGAACTGGCATCGACTTTTAGGTGTTGTAACATCTGCAGTTATTGTACTCTTACTTAGCTGGTTTCTCTCAACGCTTATTGGTTGGGCAATTGAACTTATTTTCAAACTGCATTATGGTCCTTTAGCGGGAGGGGGGATTGCTACAATGTTTTATCTGCGTAATCTCATTCTCGCAGGCGCATTTGCTTCAGCAATCCTTCTACTAATTGTGTTAAGTACAAGCCGCGTTGGGGTTACTACGGGGGTTCTTTTGTCACTTGCCTTTCCAACAACGGCTATGGTCATGTATGTTCTAACTGAACCGGTTCCAACACAAGGAATCTTTCTAATCATTTATTTCCTCTGTGCCTTGGCATTTATTAGCGCTTCTTGGATTTTACTGACAGCAGTTGGACGTCCGTTGAAGAAGGCTTTCAACGTTGATGGAATTCATATGTTTCGTGGTTTTCTGGAAGTCTGGATGGAGGACCGCGCTGACCTCATGGAAGAAAGTCTTACTCAAATTGGTGAAGAAAGGACTCTTCCACTTTCTATTATCAAATTCTCAACGGAAACTGCTAATCCGTTGTTTGTACAGGTTATACCAGGGATGCATCCCGGTCCTTTCAGGAATACTGGTAGCAGTGGATTGTCTACTCGAATTGGTGAATGGGGGAGAACAACGCTTAATGCGATTGCATGTTCGCCACATAGTGCTTCTACCCATGATTTGAACCTCGTCTCTAAGGAGGAGGTTGAACGATTCATGGAGATGTTGAAGTCTGCATATGAGCTGACAGAACCCATCAAAGACATGAGTCAATTTTCTCGCGCATCGTCAGGTACTATACATGCTGGTTGTCAAATCTTTGGAGATACTGCGGTTATCCTCTTCACACGTTCACCCATTGAAATGGATGATATAAGCTTGGGAGTTGCTGAACAGATTTGTTCGGAGGTAAAAGACCTCGTGAAACAGTGTATTATCATTGATACACATAATTGCATGAGTGCGCTCAAAGAATCTGTTTATGAGGATTCAGAATTAGTTCCTGATCTGATTAAAGCAGCAAAAGCTGCAATTAAGCAGGGGTTAAAAACGAAACGCGGTAAACCAAAAATTGGTGTCGCACAACGCCGAGATACGGGGTTCACCAAACGCGAAGGAATGGGCTCAGAGGGCATAACAGTATCAATCATTGAGGTAGCAGGTCAAAAGATGGCCTATGTCCTTATCGATGGAAACAACATGATAGTTGGGTTGAGAGAAAAATTAGTTCATGCTCTTGTTCCGAAATATGTTGATGTTGCTGAAATTATGACTTCAGACACGCATCAAACAGCTGCGATTTCTGCATCGAATGGGTATAGTCCTATTGGAGAATTAATCCCTCACAAAGAATTAACAGATTTAGTAATTAAGCTTGTATCCGAAGCTTCTTCTGATCTTCAACGAACTGATGTATCCCTTTATCATGGAAAGACGCCCCCTCTTGCTGTTATGTGTGAAGGAACCGTTGAAAAATTAACTAGTCTGATTCCCGTTTCAGCAAGCATAGCAAAACGGGGAGGAATTACCCTTTATGCGATTGCATTCATTATCTCCCTAATCTTACTTCTCTTCGTCCTTCCACTTCCGTTGTGAAGCTGGTGTTTCATAACCCTTTTTAGCAGTATAACGTTTTGTAACGATATTCAATTTGGGCGGATTCAACAGTGAAACTCTTTGAAATACGATTTCACGGACGCGGTGGCCAAGGAGCCGTCACAGGAGCTAAAATCCTAGGCGCTGCTACAAGATTAGAAGATAAGTACTTCCAAGCCTTTGCCCATTATGGTGCTGAAAGACGCGGAGCCCCGGTAATGGCATTCACACGAGTCGCTGACGAACCCATTCGAATACATAGCTATATTTACGAACCTGAGGCTATCGTCGTTCTCGATGAAACATTGCTAGATAACCCTACTGTGAAAGCGGGTCTAAAAGATGGAACATTTTTAGTTATTAATACGCCACGATTACCGGGAGAAATCAAATTACCTGTAAAGGCAAAGATATCCACTGTCGATGCAACAAAAATTGCTTTAGACGAGGGGATTTTAGTTGCTGGTATCGCGGTCGTTAATACCATCATGCTAGGAGCAGTTGTGAGAGCCACTAATATCGCTTCGATTGAAAGTGTGAAGAAAGCAATTCGAAAGGGCTTAGAAGGGCTCCCGGAGAAAGTGATTGAAACCAATGTTGAAGCAGCCCAACGTGCTTACAAGGAGCTCAATATGGGGTATTCATCATGACACCACTAAAACGCGATCCACCAGATAGACGTATTACTTGTATTACCTATCCTGAGCCTGGAGCAATGGGTCGGACTGGTGATTGGCGAATATTTCGTCCTGTCGTAGACAATGACAAATGCACTGGTTGTCAGACATGTTGGATGTTTTGCCCAGATGCAGCCATTACAATGGATGAGAATAACAAACCCATCATTAATCTAGAATATTGTAAGGGGTGCATGATTTGTGAAACAAATTGCCCTGTAAAGGCAATTACCCGTGTTCGCGAAACTGAAGCAGACATTGAGTGAATTATTAGTGAAGTGAAAAAAATGTCAAAAATTGTATCTGTAACAGGGAATCATTCTGCATCTTGGGCGGCACGAACAGCAATCCCCGCAGTTATTGCGGCATATCCGATTACCCCACAAACTACGATTGTCGAAAAAATCGCTGAATTCGTAGAGAATGGAGAGCTGAAATCTGAATATGTCCGTGTTGAGTCAGAACACAGTGCGATGGCTGCGTGTATTGGAGCTTCGGCCTTGGGACTCCGCACATTCACTGCAACCTCCTCTCATGGCTTAGCCCTGATGCATGAGATGCTACACTGGGCGGGTCGTTCACGCTTGCCTATCGTTATGCCAGTTGTCAATCGTTCTCTCGGACCCCCATGGAATATCTGGTCTGACCATACAGATACAATGTCACAACGTGATACTGGCTGGATTCAATTTTATGCATCGAATAATCAGGAAGTCTATGATACCGTCCTGATGCTCTTTCGATTATGTGAAGATCCTAAAGTCTTGCTTCCTGGAATGGTAACTTTGGATGCTTACATTCTTAGCCATACGTTCACTTCGATTGAAGTCTATGAACATGATGAGATTACTGATTTTCTCCCATCTTATGAAGCAAACCATTGGAAATTGGATCCTAAAGATCCGATGGCAACCGGAAACATTGCAGGTCCTGAATATTATTATGAGCTTAGTTACGCAATCCATGAAGGGTTTGAAGCCGCACGAAAACTGATTCCGAAAGTTGAAACAGAGTTCAAGAAACATTTTGGACGTGACCATGGTCAATTCATCGACAAATATCAGTGCGATGATGCCGAGGTTATTCTTATTGCACTGGGAACTATGGGAGAAGAAGCCCAACTTGCTGTCGACGAACTTCGAAAGGAAGGCGTAGCAGCAGGATCTGCACGGCTCCGCGTCTTCCGCCCCTTCCCAGCCGAGCAAATTCAAGCCCTAGCAAGGAAAGCTAAAGCCTTTGTGGTCGTCGACCGAAGCCTCTCATATGGACACCTTGGAGGAGCTGCCACCGAAATTCGATCAGCACTCTACCGAGGCGGCCAAACTATACCTGTCCAAGGAGCTATAGCCGGACTCGGCGGTCGAGACGTTAGATACACCGATATTAAGAAATTATTCAAAATTGGATTTGAGGTTGCAGACAAAGGAGAAACGAAACCCGACATATTCTACGGATTAAATAGGTGAAGAAGATGGTAGCGATCAAAGATTTACCCAGAGAAGAATACATCGAACTAGGTCACGCCGCTTGTGCAGGATGCGGCGCCACAATTGCTATCCGCCACGCACTCAAAGCCTTAGGCGAAAACACCATCCTCACAGTTCCCGCCTGCTGCATGTCCGTCATCCAAGGACTCTACCCTAAAAATGGTCTCTGCATCCCAGTTCTTAATACCGCCTTTATGACTGCAGGTGCAGCAGCTTCCGGAATAGCTGCAGGACTCAAGTACATGGGCAAAGACAAAGAAATCCAACTAATGGCCTGGGCAGGTGATGGCGGAACCTACGACATCGGTATCCAAGCCCTCAGTGGAGCTGCTGAACGCCAAACCAATTTCATCTACACATGTTACAATAATGAAGCATATGGGAACACAGGGATGCAGCGTTCTGGGGCCACACCATATGGCTCCTTTTCGACAACGACGCCGACTGGGAAAATGCAACATCGGAAGCCGTTTACTCGGATTATGGCAGAGCATGGAATTCCGTATACAGCGTCGATTTCTGCAGCTTATCCGCGTTTGGTGTATGAGACGTATTCGAAAGCAAAGAATATTCATGGAACACGTTTTATTGAGATTCATACGATGTGCCCTACTGGCTGGCGGTATTTAACCTGGGAGACAGTGAAAATGGGTAAACTTGCTGTTGAAACAGGTGTATGGATTATGTGGGAGAAAGAGGGAGATGAGTGGCGGTTTTTAGGTCGCAGTAAGCGGATTGCAGAAGGAAAGATTGAACGGAAACCTTTGATGGATTATTTGAAACCACAAGGCCGATTTCGTACGCTTATCAAAAACCCTGCTCGTATGAAAGAATTCGAACGGGGTATCGATCGGGAATGGGAGATTCTTAAGAAGCGGGTAGGCTGTTAATATCTTAACGTATTATTGTCGCATATTACTCAAAAGTTGGTGGCAGATAAGTTGACGTTAGAATTCAAAGAAGAATCGATTAAGGTTGGTGATCTTCAAATTTCAGTCGCTATTAGCAATTTGGCGAATGGGTCACTAATATTGGTGAGTGATGGGAAGCAGCGGTTTGGTACGATTGCGGTGGGGGTACCGAGTCCGTTTAGTGAGATCTCTCCAGTGGCTACCTCGTGTGTGGTGGGGACGCGGTTTCAAGCGGAGGCGAGAGCGGTGGCGGATATTGCGGCACAACGGCTTGGTGGAATTGTTGTGGTGAATCTGTTTTTGTCTCGAGAGAATGAGAGTGAGGTAGGAGCAGTTCTTTCTGCTGTGCGGTCAGTATTGCTAGAAAAGGTGCCAAGTAGTGAAGGAGCGCGCCGGCTGGGCTAGTTTGGATGGGTAATAAGCAGCAGGTTTATATGTTATTCAAAGAAATTGTTCAATTAGCATGGAGGTTAAGTAATTGGTTCGAGAACGTTGGGGATTCAT
>JABXGS010000083.1 GCA_016550425.1 archaeon | reverse complement strand
CTCAACCATTACAATGACATACACGATCTGCGGTCCCGTTTGATAATTATCAAAAATCGTCTCTACCAGTATCAATGGGAAGATGTATCTGCAACCATTGCGGCACTCAGACGGACTCTGCCTGAGGGCGATTCCGATTAATTGAAATCGCATTCTTAATCTCGTCTACTCAAATGGGAACAGCTTTATCCAACCAAATCTATACCCTCATCCGAGTGCGGAGGGATTAACCCTATGAACAACAGAAACCGTCCTCCCTATGTGATTTCTAAACGGGTAAAAGTGCACCGGGCAAAAACTCTCTCTGATGAACTCTCCGCTCTTTCCTCCGATGAGCTTCGGCTCCTTCGCCGGTTTAGTAAAGACCCTAAAGAACCCGGCATCCAACAAATCCTCGCAAAGCCATTGATGGAACACTATACCATTCAAGAACTCCGGGTTGCTTTTGCCATGCTCAGTGGTGCAGCTGGCACTCCATCCCCCGATCCCTTATCCGCTCCTGGTACCGTCCAACTGGGACAAACCTCGCATGATCATTTCACCGAAAAAACAACCTTAAGCCTAATTAGTGATCGAAATGTCCCACTGCCTTCACGATATTCACCTGAAATAGCCTCAAAACTCCAATCTATGGACGATGAGGAACTTCTCCATCTTACCCGAAATATCAGCAATCCCAGCGACCCACGAAGCCGTTTCCTAATCATACGCTATCATCTCTACAAATATCGCCCCGAAGATATTGCTTCTACTTTGGCCACACTTTTGCGACTCCGACGTCAAGACCGGCGTCCTCAAAGAAAACGCCGTCCTGACCTTCGATCAGTCTCTTCTCCCCGCTTCCACTGATATGATGCTCGGAATAAGGAAGCACTTTTAACTAACCATTTCGTGAGTGCCACACACATCAAGAAATAGGTGTAACACTTTGGTAGCCAAATATAGTGCTGACCTCAATCCCTACGAAATCGCAAAACAACAACTCGAAATCGTAGCGAAAAAAATGAAACTCAATCCTGACATACTCGAACTTCTTAAAAATCCTAAACGTACACTCCTTGTCTCCCTGCCGGTGAGGATGGATGATGGAAAAATAAGAGTCTTTGAAGGCATGCGCGTCCAGCACTGGGACGCATTTGGTCCATTTAAAGGAGGCATCCGATATCATCCTCAGGTATGTATCGACGAGGTGAAAGCTCTAGCAATCTGGATGTCCATTAAAACTGCTGTTGTTGGACTTCCCTATGGGGGTGCAAAAGGTGGAATCGTGTGTAATCCGAAGGAAATGAGTCTCAACGAATTGGAACATCTCACTCGTCGATTCACCCACGAAATTATGGATATCATTGGTCCTTATCGTGATGTTCCCGCACCAGACGTCTATACAGGTGAACGCGAAATGGCTTGGATCTATGATACCTATTCCGAAGCGCAAGGATATGCTGTGCCAGAAGTTATCACTGGTAAGCCGATTTCCATCGGCGGAAGCCTTGGTCGACGCGAAGCGACAAGTCGTGGCGTCATTATTACAGTGCGAGAGGCTGCAAAACGAATAGGCTTAAACTTGAAGGGGGCGACTGTGGCAATTCAAGGATATGGTAATGTTGGTTATTATGCTGCAGTCCTTATTACCGAATATGGGGCAAAAATTGTCGCGGTCAGCGATTCTCGAGGTGGAATCTACAATCCCAAGGGGGTTGATCCCAAAAAGGTGATGGAGCACAAGGAAAAAACAGGTTCTGTTGTTGGTTTCCCTGGGACAAAGAAAATATCCAATGAAGAACTCCTGGAGCTACAAGTGGATATTCTTATTCCCGCCGCCCTTGAAAATCAATTGGTTGCTGAAAATGCTCCGCGCATTAAAGCGAAAATCATAGGAGAAGGGGCTAATGGTCCAACAACTCCCGAAGCTGATGAAATCCTTCATAAGAATGGGGTGTTTGTCGTTCCCGATATTCTCGCCAACGCTGGCGGCGTCACCGTTAGTTACATGGAATGGGTACAAAACCTCAACCGTGAATCATGGACCGAGGATGAAGTAAACAGCAAACTCGAACAGCGGATGGTTCAAGCCTTCGACGAAGTATACAAAGTCCATCAACAAGAAAAAGTAATCATGCGCACAGCCGCTTATATCGTAGCTCTTACACGGATTGCAGAAGCCATCGAAGCCCGCGGTATCTACCCCTAGACTTTACTTATCATTCTCTTAGTCACATAGAAAAGTTGCTACATATATATGCCCTAATTAAAAGTCTAAACTGATAAACCTGAATTTCTAAGTAGAAGATGAAAGGCTGGTGGACCTTTAGTTGCAATTTGGACTCTTAACTGGTATCATCTGGCTAATTCTGATCCTCATATTCGTGGCAATCTGTGTCGGAATTTCACGTGACTGTGAGAAAATTAGAGATGAAACTCGCCGTGGACAAACATACTACCGTACCCGAACCCGTCCACGACAACAAACCCAAACGAAACAGCAAGCCTATCGCAGCCAGTCTCACACACAATTCGCTCCAATTCAACTAAGCATGTGTCCCGAATGTCAAGCCACAATCCTTGCTGAAACTACAGTATGTCCTCACTGTGGCAGCCCCCAACCCATCTGCATCGTCTGTAATGGCGCTATTGTTCCCCTCGACTCTACTCTCAGCTGCCCACACTGCCGAGGTCGAGCCCATCGCATCCATTTCCTAGAATATCTGAAAGTCAAAGGTGTCTGCCCCCGCTGCAAAACTGACCTTGATCCCCATGAACTCATCGAAGATACCTTAAAAGAAGTACCTTCCATTCCTAGTAATAGCCTTGGACAGCTATGCATGGTCTGTAACAGTCCCCTTAGTTCAACAGATGACATCTTACAATGTCCCCACTGTGGAAGTAGAGCCCATCGTATTCATCTGCTAGAGTATCTCAAAGTTAAAGGCAAGTGTCCCCACTGCCAGACAGATCTAGATCCTGAAGACCTTCAAGAACCCTAATTCAAATAAGATTTGATGCCATTGTTTGACTAGAGTTACTCATCAGACAAGTAGCACCACTCAAAAGTTCCCTAGCATTTGGTCAATCTATCCTTAACTAAATTTTGAAAACAATAAAGAAAAAAGAGAAAAGGGGCTGAGAAGTGGTCTCTCAGCCAAGCATCTGATCGAAAACATCAGCCTCAATTTG
This sequence comes from archaeon, assembly GCA_016550425.1. The sequence continues at coordinate 13,190 of JABXGS010000083.1, read as the reverse complement.
ATGAGGCATCCGAATCCCAGTAACCTCAGCCGCAAGGGGCGTGAGCGCCATCAGATCATTTCGATCGATAAGGTCCACCTTGAACTTCCGCATCCCAGCAATCAACTGCTGAATACCAGTGCGAATCCGGTCAAAATAGGTATAGACACCAATGGCGGGTTTCGGAATTTCCTTATATCGATCACCATATTCGTGTTTCAGATCAGCAGAAGCAATGAAGAATTGCTCTGGATCGTCCCCATAGTCTTCCACGAAGCTCTTGGGCAATTGCCCATTTTTCGCTAATTCCACGAAATAATCTGACTTCATAGCCGCTGTGAGTGGTGAACGAGCGACAGCAACCGATTTAAAGAAGGGACCATCGCCAAAGTTGCTCATGGCAATTGCCTTGACAATTTGGGCTTCATGGATAAATCCACCAGCAATCGAAATATCAGGGATATGCTTACCCTTCTTCTTCAAAATCTGGCACCCTTTCAACACCTGTGCTGCAAGATATACAGTCGGCGTACTCAATTCGTTCATATGAGCCATCGGGCTCATACCCGTTCCACCACCAGCTCCATCAACGGTGAGCATATCAACCTTGCCTTCGCTAGCAACTTTGAGAGCAAACGCCGTCGCCGCTGGGCGATACGCACCAGTCTTCAGGAAGACTTTCTTTGCCCCTTGCTCGCGGAGCCATTCAAGGTCTTCAATACAACTCAAGTCAGGCATACCAACACGACTGTGGCGTTCAAAGGTCTTGAAGGTGCCTGCCTTGAAGGCTTCTTGAACTACGGGATCTTCAGGGTCAGGGAGGACAATGTACCCACGACTCTTAAGCAGCTTAGCCCGTTCAATTGTCTTCAGACGGACCTCACCGCCAATCGACTTGGCACCCTGCCCCCACTTCCGTTCAATCACATTCACATCCAGCTTGGAAATCGCATACACATCAACCCCAAGCCGTTGGTCTTCAACATTCGTCTGAATCACGATGTCACCATGTTTACCATCCCAGAACTTCCGGTATGAATCAACACGGAACTTCAGATCTGGTGCTTTCGTAATCTCACCATTCGTAATCACACTATTACTATCCATGGCCACTACATTCTCTCCAACCGTTTGGATGGTGCCAGCCATAGCAGAACCCATGGAAATGCCTTCCCAGTGGTTCTTGGCCACTGCGGTGGATCCGAGCCCAGCAATGAGCATCGGGAGCTTGAGGGGAATGCCGCCTACGGAGGTGGAGGCGTCAGCATTGGGAAATAGTGCTTTATCCGAATTGGCTTCGATTCCTTCGGCACCTTGAAGTGCGGCGAGGAGTTGAAAGTTTGACCAGTCGAGTCCAAAGTCTTTGTTCGCGGAAGCCGTGCTCTGTCCGAAGTACTCATTCGTCGGATAGAGAACTTCGTGGCCCCGGAACGCAGATTTGCTGATCATGCAGAGGACTTTGCAGTCCCGGATACATATGCCGCACATTCCGCTGACCGGGTTGGGGTCCCGTGTACGGAGGGCGGTACCATCGGTGGATCGTGCGTTTAATTGACTATCATCCATCACGATAAACCTCATGTTTGCTTCTGTCGTGGGGTCTTTACAATCGTAAAGGGTGTTTGCGTTTAGATGGTTGAGTTAAAAAGACTTTGGTTGTTTGGTTCTGATTCTTGAACTTGTATGTCTTTGGAGATAGAAAACCTTAAGCTGACTTATCATTAAATAGGGTGCGAGGTTTTGTCAATGGGTGTCATCAAAGTCATTGAACTGGTAGGCAATTCGACGAAAAGCTGGGAAGACGCTGCTAATCAAGCCGTGATGACGGCTGCCAAGACACTTCGGGGACTTCATGGTGCTGACGTTGTTGGTATGACGGCAGTGGTCAAAGATGGCAAAATCGTCGAATATCGTGCAACTGTTAAAATCGCTTTCATGATTGAAGGCGTCAGAGAATAATCTTCAGGGTGGAGGGATGGACTCCCGTCCCTCTGACCTTCTTTTTCTTTCACGAGAAACCAGGTGATTTAACTCTGACCTCGAAGGGAAAACACACATTAATTCAAATTGGGTGTAATAGCCATAAATCCATTGAGGGTTAACAATGACTGAAGAAGATGATGTATATCGGGCATTGCAACAGCACATGGATCAATTTCCAGTTAGGTTTCCGGCTAGGAAAGGTGGTGCAGAGATTCAGCTGCTAAAACGTCTGTTCAAACCGAAAGAAGCCAAGATTGCGACGAAGCTTCGATTTACGCCCCTCGCTTCTGAAACGGTGGAAGAGATTTTTCCTCGCCTAGCGGAGATGGGAATTTCAAAACAGGAGTTAGCAGCCACCTTGGAAGAAATGGCGAGAAAGGGTGTTATCAGCTATTACAGGGAAGGAAACACCAAATATTTTGGTAATGCACTTTGGGCTATTGGCATTTTCGAATATCAGGTAGACAAACTCACACCCGAACTGCTAGCTGATATGCAAAACTACTACAACTCACCCCCTGTTCAAGAAATACAGCGTACTGGCATCTCCCAATTGCGAACCATTCCCATTGGGGAAAGCATTCAACGCGAAGATAGTGTGGCTCAATATGACAATATTCGTCATCTCATCAATGAGTCGGATGGACCCTTTGTAATCATTAATTGTATTTGTCGACAAGTGAAAGACCTTGATGGGGATCCATGTAAGGCCACCAATCGTCGGGAACTCTGTTTTGGCGTCGGCAAGTTTGCCACTGCGTATACGGATTTCGGTTGGGGTCATGAGGTTTCCAAAGAAGAAATGCTAACGATATTAAAACAAAATCAAGACGAGGGTTTAGTCCTCCAACCGAGTAACTCGAAAAATATTGAATTCGTGTGCAGCTGTTGTGGCTGCTGCTGTGGGCTCCTAGAAAGCGCCAAGACAGCTCCACGTCCCATTGATTATTTTCATGCAAATTACTTTGCTAAAGTAGATCCCGATTTATGCACTGGTTGTGGAACATGTGTCGACTTGTGTCAGATGGATGCATTAACACTTGAAAATGAAATTTCAAAGATTAATTTAGATCGGTGCATCGGTTGTGGGGTATGCGTTGCAAATTGTCCTTCCGATGCAGTACAACTCGAAAAGAAAGATGAAATGTATGAACCCCCTGATACCTTCGAAGAAATGTATTCATTAATTACCAAACGACGAAAAGAGCTCGAAAAATCCAAAGAATAACAAACCTCAATCCTAAACTAGTCAAAATTGCTTGCTATAGGAGGTTATTTTGCTGAGCCTTAGGGTTATCAGCGTCCACCGCTGATGCGACCATCTGACATGGTGAAGTGTCGGTCTGCATAGCTGACGAGTTCTTGGTCATGGGTTACCACGACGAAGGTGATTTTTTCTTGTTTGTTGAGTTTGCGTAGAAGCTGCATGATACTTGCGCCGGTTTTGGTATCAAGATCACCTGTAGGTTCATCAGCAAATACTACTTTGGGTCTATTAACTAAAGCGCGTGCAATAGCGGTGCGCTGTTGTTCGCCTCCGGATAACTGGCGAGGAATATGATCCTTGCGTTCCACCATGTCAACAGCCCGAATGACCTCCATCGCTTTGTCCTCAATTTCTTTGCCTTTAAGGTTCGTTGGCCACAGGGGCGCAGCGACATTTTCGTACACAGTCATTGTGGAGATCAGGTTGAACAGTTGGAAGATGAACCCGATTTTTTCTTGGCGAATTTTGGGGAGAATTCTTTCATCAACGACGGTAAGATCCATTTGGTCGAAGATAATTCGTCCGTCCGTGGGGCGATCGAGGCCGGATAAGACATTTAGGAGCGTGGTTTTACCACACCCGCTTTTGCCTTCAACGACAATGAATTCACCAGATCGAATGGTGAGGTTGATGTCCCGCAAGGCATGAATGATTTCACGACCGCGTCGATATTCTTTTTGAATATTTTGTGCCACAATAACATCGTCAGGCATATCTTAGTATCCTCCTTTATTCGGGTCGGGTTAGCGCCTGCATCGGGCTGATGCGTAGTGACCTCCACAGTAGGATGAGAATTCCTGGAAGTTGTACAAACATTACGGCAGCAAAGGAGATTAACATGAAAAATGGGTTAATCAGAATGTATCGAAGTGTATCTGGGATGAATATAACCGTGTTACCCAATGGGTCTAAGGTGAGCATGATGGCGATGGATCCGTAAATACCGGTAGCAAGAACTCCTAATAAGGCAATAGTAATCACAGCGGCGATTGTGATGAAGACGACTTCACCTAGGACCAGTTCACGGATATCATGGTTTGACCAACCTACACACTTCAACGTGGCGATATCGTCTTTTCGAGCATGCGCGAGCAACCAGGAAAAGATAATTCCCATAATCGCTCCAGCAACCAAGGTATAGCCGATAATCACGGGTAATGTGGGATCTGATGAAAGGAAATACTGTCGGACGATGAAGGCAATCCAAGTAAGTAAAATCGCATAAGCGACAAGAAACACAATGAACCGCCGTGTTGTCCGCACACTAACCCGCCAGGCTTTGAAAAATATCCGGAATACCATTGTTATCCTTCCTCTACCATGTGGTCTGTATTCTCTATTGGCAGACCCTTTAAAACTGCTTTGACTCCGTTGGCTGAATCAGTCCATTTACGTTATTCGCTCAATAACATTCCGAGCATATGAACCGACCATTCGGGAGGCTAATTGAATCAGCACAGTTACCATCAAAACAGCCAAGCATAGCACGATGATATTGGGGTAGATCGAATTCGTAATCAAATATAACACAGGAAGAAGGTACTTCCAGAGTAAGTAGATCGCATAAATCCCAGCAAGGGTGAAAAACACAGAGGAAAACGCAAATAATGAAAGAATTAGTTGCCCATCGCGGCTTCCAGCGGTAACTTCACCGATTCCTTTACATAACACGAAACGCTCAATACGTCCGTGAAATCGGACAAAGAAACCGTAAAATAACATAAATACTGCAAAGGCAATGGCGCCACCGATTAAAATCAAAAACACTACAATGTCTTGGTTATATTTGATTAAATCCCAGATACCGGTGAGAACCAACACATAACCAACTAGAGCTCCGATAAGTACAAGAAGAGTCAGAAGTTGAACAATGAAAGTGCCTGTCGTAGCCTTAGAGAAAAGGCTATCAAGATTAACACCGCTTTTTGATTCCTCTGATGATTCTTTTGACAAGGTTTTTGGACTCCCAGAAGCAAAGTATGTAACCTCTCTCAAGTGTTGCTACAAAAAGCTTCCGTCATTATATAGAGACAAAGGCTTATAGGATAAGGTGTAACGGGAAACGTAGTTTTTGTCATTCTGGATGAAATAATATGGCGTTGACCCAATGAGCTCACTAACACCTCTCCAACGAGAAATTCGGCAACTAGCCAAAGACCAAGACACAATTATTTTTGCTCACAATTATCAACCCGCTGAGATCCAGGAGATAGCTGATTACCTTGGAGATAGTTTTGGATTATGCCAAAAAGCCCAACAAATTGACGCGGGGACTATTCTCTTCTGTGGCGTACGCTTTATGGCTGAAACCGCTGCAATTCTCAATCCAGATAAACGCATACTGATACCAGATATTACTGCACGCTGCCCGATGGCTGCCCAGCTCCCTGCCCATGTTATTCGAGAAGCAAAAAAGAAACATCCAAGGATTCCTGTCGTCCTATATGTCAACACCACTGCAGAAGCAAAAGCTGAAGCTGATGTAATTTGCACGTCAGCTAATCTCTGCACAATTCTAAAAGGCCTCGATACGAATCCAGTGCTCTTTGGCCCAGATGGAAACATGGCTGAATATGCACGCCATATCTGTGGTTATGATGTCATTCCCATCCCCGACCATGGATTTTGCCACGTTCATGTTACTTTCAGTTTTGATCCACAAACGCTCGCATATAAACAAGAACATCCCGACGCCAAACTCTTAGTTCATCCTGAATGTGCATGGAATATCCAAGAACAGGCAGACCTCATCGGATCCACAGGTCAAATGCTGCAGTATGCCCGTGACAGCCCTGCATCTACATTTATTATCTGCACTGAGATTGATCTAATTACACGTCTACGTCGGGAACTCCCAGAAAAACAATTCATCCCCGCTCTTGACTATGCAGTTTGTAAGGCAATGAAGAAAATCACTCTTCAGAAAGTCAAGGCTAGCTTGGTGCAGGATCAATATCTTGTCACGGTTCCCCAACCAATAGCAAAACGTGCCCGTGTCGCCGTTCAACGTATGCTTGATTTGACCACTTCCACTGCTTAGAAAATCAATAGGAGAGAAGGCTTTTAGAAGCAGTCATATCACTACCATAACCAGAGTGAGGGTCTATGACACCAAATAAATCAGGCTCGATAGCTGAGATTCCCTCCCAACTTATTCTTCATAAATTCTATGAGATGCTCGATGAAGATATCGGGTTTGGAGACATCACAACCACTGCCCTCATTTCCACCAATCAATCAGCTCACGCCCGTTTATTCACTCGTCAATCGGGAGTTGTTGCAGGAATTAACATTGCTACCACCATTCTCGAAGACTTCAACTGCACCGTGACACAGAAGACATCTGACGGGACTCAAGTCAAAGCGAATACCACATTACTTCTAGTAAAAGGGCGAGCAACGAGCCTTTTAACCATTGAACGGACCCTACTAAATCTTCTGCAACGTATGAGTGGAATAGCCACAGCAACTGCTAATCTGGTGAAACTCGCCCAACAAAGTAATTCAGCAGTTCGAGTCGCGGCCACTCGCAAAACCGCTCCATTGCTCCGACTCTTTGACAAGCTTGCGGTGATTATTGGTGGAGGTGACCCACACCGTTGGCGTCTTGACGATGCTATTCTCATCAAGGATAATCACCTTGCATTTTATTCGAACCCAGTGAAAGCTGTCCAACAGGCAAGGCAAAACAGCAGTTTCACTTCTCCCATTGAAATTGAAGTCACAACAACTGCTGATGCAATACGTGTTGCAGAGGTAAACCCCGATATCATTCTACTTGATAACATGTCGCCCAGAGAAGTGGCAGAGGTGGTTCAAAAGCTCCGTCAAACGCACCCTTCTATCATTTTAGAAGTTTCAGGCAATATTACGGCAGACAATATCCAATCATATGCTGCAACCGGTGTTGCTGTCATTTCCGTGGGCTGGCTAACCCATTCGGTTCCTGCTTTGGATTTAAGCATTGATATCACTCCGACTCGTAACAAAGTTTCAACTGGAAGATGACCAAAATTGAACGCTTCTCCAAACTATGAAAAAATTGAAGCTAGAATAACCCAATGGTTAGAACAATATCTGGATCAAAGTGGCTGTACGGGGTTTGTCGTTGCTATTTCTGGGGGTATTGATTCAAGTGTAACAGCAGTCTTGTGCCGACGTGTTACAGATGCTACATTAGGTCTTATTCTTCCTTGTGGTCAAACACCAGCTGATGCAGCTAAAGACGCTCAAATATTAGCTGACCAATTCGATATTAAATACCGTACCTACGACCTAACTCCTGCCTATGAATCTCTTCTGATAAGCTTGGGCTTAACTCCTGAAACACCTGTAACGATTCCATTGGCGAATATTAAAGCGCGACTCCGAATGGTCACCTTATACTACGAGGCAAATCAGCGTAATCGATTGGTAGTCGGCACAGGGAACAAAACAGAATTGATGTTAGGGTTCTTCACAAAATACGGGGATGGAGGTGCTGACTTGCTTCCCTTGGGAGCTCTCCTCAAACGAGAAGTCTGTGGTTTAGGCAGAAACTTAGGAATTCCCGAACACATATGCGCCAAAACACCCAGTCCCGGGTTATGGCCTGGACAAACTGATGAAGGCGAATTAGGTGCCAGCTATAATCAACTTGACGACCTAATTTCTGGTAAGACTCCTAAAGGGTTAACCAAAGAACAAATTCAGCACTTCAAACGACGAATTGCTATCAATGCACACAAACGTGATACCCCTTCAATTTGTCACCATTAAGGAACACCAATACATACCAATAAAGGCGAGTTCATTATGGGTCTTGGAAAACGGATTCTTGGAGGAATTCTGAACTTCTTCTATCACAAGGAAATTCATGCCTTCAAAATTCGGCTCGACGACAAAACCTATTATGTATGTGCACGCTGCTCGGGTTTATATTTGGGAATCTTTATCGGTTTCCCACTTTCCTTTGTAATGCTCTTCTTTTTTCCAGTCATTTATAGCCTAGGAGATATTGGCACCACAGTGATTGCTGTATCAATATCATTACCAGCAATAATCGATTGGACAAGCCAACGTCTTGCACTTCGTAATAGTCGAAATGGAATTCGATTCGGAACAGCCTTCCCTACAGGATTTGCTCTCTCCTGGTATCTCATCTCACCAGTGTCATATGCGGTAAAAATCCCAGTTTTGATAGCTGTGCTTCTGTTCCTTGCAGTGTTCTTCTTCATTGATCGGAGGACATTTCCTGAAACTTCCGATTAAGACCAGATAAAAATCAAATGCCAAAGCCAACCTATTTCTCGGCTTTCATACGTTTTAGGGCAGTTTTTGCTGCCTTCTGTACCGCTGCATCCGGATCTAGTTGCGCATCTTCAAGGTCTTTGATGGCTTCTTCCGGTAGAGTTCCAATGGAACCTAATGCAGTCACTGCAATTACTCGTTGTTCTGGCCGGTCGGCTCGCATGGCTTCCAAAAGACCAGGAACTGCTTCGGGTCCGATTTGTTCCAACGCCGTTTGTGCCGCCAATCGAACCTCCATGGTTTCTCCATCGTGTGAAAACTCCTCTTCATCAGAGAGTAGTTCAATGAGTATCGGAACAGCTTCAGCAGCGTCACTGCCCAAATTACCAATTGCCACAGCAGCTTCACCACGAACGACCTCATCACTATCCGCGAGCGCCTCGATCAATGCTTCCTTGGCAAAGAGTGCTGAGGTACCCATCTGGGTAAATACTCGAGATGCTGTCCGTCGTACATCATCATCGTCATGTTGGAGCAATGCGGTTAGAGATTCTGCTGCTTCCGCTGCATCAGATCCCAAATAGTAGAGGGCCTCAGCAGCATATCGGCAAATGTCATCCTCGTCACTACTCAATCCACTGATGAGCATGGGGAGAGCTTCCAAGAGCATGGGATTATCACCAGATTGGGACACAATCTCAAAAGCTGAACGCTGAATGGATTCATCCGTATTATCGAGTAAGCCCATGAGGTCTTCCCAGGCATCCTCGTCCTCGTTAACCAGCTCCAGGGCCTTTTGGATTTCGCCTTCTTCTACTAATTTTAAGAGGTCTGACATAAAAGCCGCCTCGCAAGTATGTTCCACTGATAGAATAAGGTCTCACATGTGTTCAAAAAGGTTATCGCCCATCGACCGAGAAGTCAACCAACCATAAGAGGTTCCCAATCTCACAGCTGAATCTTCCAATCATACTTCCGCAACCCTAACGCCAAAGTCACGGAAAGTAATTGGACACCCGATACACTACGAATCTGCTCATCCAAAAACGCGTTCAACTCTTCACGCGACGGAAATACTGCCAAAATCACCAAATTAGGACGATCGCCTGTTTCCATCACCAACTTAACTGCTTCAACCACCCGTAAATCGGAATGCACTTTGGTTAAGAGCTGGGTATCTGCTTCTAATTGAATCAGAGCAACAACTTCCATTCCCGCACGTTCAGGGTCAACTAAAGTCGTGAATCCCTTAATCACTTCATTCTCTTCTAATCGAGCTACACGACTCCTAATTGTGGCGTCACTTACTTTCAATCGTCTAGCGATCTCGCGAAATGATAACCGCGCATCTCGTTGTAATACGTTCAAAATTCGCCGATCCATCGCATCCAAATCAGCGCGATGCTTTCGTCGGGATGGCTTCTCGGCTTCAGGAGTAGGGTGAAATCCCAAATAATGAATGATCTCTCCTCGATGTTCCAGATTCAATCGATAGATGTATACAGGTTTTGACTGTAATTCCTTTGGATCTGTAATGGTCTGGCACTGAAAGCACCGAAATCCCAGTCTGGGCTGTGCGCTCACAGTGTTACAATCTAAGCATTGGAAAGCAAATTCCGCCTTGTAATCCTGTTGTTCTCCCTCAAGTGATTTTTTACACGAAGGACACCGTAACCCTTTCTCCGTTTCGAACGCACTGCGTGGACCAATGAATCCACAAGAAAAATGCTCAATCATCGGATGATGAACTAGCCGGTTTCCTTCGCAACTTACACAATGGTATTGTGGATGGAGATCAGGAGAACTACATTCCATACAAGTTAAAATTGATTCTGCCAATTCTCCATTTAGAATCCCTGATCGCTTTAATCCTTCTAACCGATCCACTGTATCTTGGGGGCTTGTTTCAAGGACTTTTTCAGCTTCTGGATACCGAAATCCATACCGTGTGTTCGAGTCTAATACAGGTTGCAGGTCCTCGATAGTGCCATCAAGTAACCGTTTAATCAGCAGCCACGCGCCCCGGTCTTCTAACACTGATGGTGTAAAAGTCACAAATCCACCTACTGCAAATTTTACCAATTACTCACCCGATTCGGGAGCTGATATGCTTTCCCCTTACCCTGAAAACCACAAATCTTGCTATCTAATCTCACTAAAGGTGTAAACTTTTTAAGATGACAGGGAACCCCGCGTCTGCGCACAATTTCGACATTTCAAATCTATTTTTACAATTTTTCACCAGTTAAGCTGCGCAATTGCGTAGTTTGCGATACGGGAACTACGCGAACACCCTCTAAATCTAGTATATTCTGTAACACAGACTCTAGGAAGCATCCAGGACGCGAAACGGATGTCCCGGTGCCTCGAAAAGTCTATCCCACCCGGGGAGCCCTCTCGAATCCTGTCCCTCCCAAATCCCTCCTCCCGTTGTCCGAACCTCAGAAACTTTTTCTTGAGGCACCCGGCACCGGCTAGCGTCCTTCGTCTGGGTTACTCCCTTAGCGGGGATGTAGGGGGATGACCACACAGGACGTGCCCGCGCTCATTGGTCGGGCACCTCCACTCTACTTTTGCACTACAAGAACCATACCTCCGTAGTTGTGTGTTATTCGAGCCAAGCTAAACCGCCTAAATACCAAATGGAGCCCGCTAATTCCTTCTTTTCAGAAACGAAGGAACTATCATTTAAATAGAGCTGGCTCCTCTTAAGTGTATTCATGACTTATCAAAAGTATCATGCAAGAAAATTGCATCGAGTCAACCAGTATTCGCAGAACATCAACTTGCCACCTGACTACTGGCGCAAGTTCTTAGATCCAGAGACGGACCATGTAGAGAGACCCTTCCGCATGATCTTCAATGAAAAATTTTTGGTGCTATTTCCCGACTCTCAAGAGGATGCGGAGCTCGCACAGAAATTCATCGATGCAACCAGCGAGGATACTGAGTCATAATATCGAGGAGGCACTAAAACACGCTCACCACATCCCGTGGCGCGTGTGAGTAGTGCGTGGCTCAAAGTCGCCTCCACCAATGGAAGTCTAATCTATGCAAAATCGAATCAAATGTTGGTGGTCGCGTCATGGAGGTTTCATCACCTGAACGTGAAACCACCTTTGTTTTGAAGCGGAATGAAACTGCATTCCTTATTGAATTCCTGACTACCCAGCTTAAGCACTTGCAAGGAGCCGTCCGCAAGGGCACGCTGGTCCATCCTCTTCTTACTGGTTTCTCTAATGAGGAGATGTTCCTGAAGCTCGAAGGCCTCATTTACCAACTACGCCTTGGCATGGTCCGAGGCTACATCGAGGGAGGAAAAAAGAGTGACGAAGAAAAAGCAATTCTCTGATGTCACTCGCCGACTCCAGCGAGTAGAGAAGGATACTGAGTTCTTACTGGAAGAAGTGAACCTCCTCAAAGCTCGCCTCTCGAAAGTTGAGCATCGAATAAAACGAGTTTTGGATCATGTCGGAGGTGTGAGTGGTGAGTGAAGAAACCGAGACGGGAACAGGACTGGTTTCTGCAACGGAGACACTCGCCCACTACATTAGCCAAACAGATCGCTTAGAGATAGTCACTCTTGCTCTTGATGCCGCACAGCAGTATGCAGAGTATGATGTTGCGAGAGGCCTGAATCGACGGCGAGGACCAAGAGGAGCACCTCACCTTACCCGATTATCGACTGCTATCGGGGTGCATACGACCACGATTAAAAAATGGATCAATGGCGAGGAGCCGAGTGATGCATCCCTAGTGAAGTTGCTCCGCTACCTGCATGATTTCGAGCTACCAGGACGGTATGGCAACAATCTTCCTCAACGGCTTCGCCAACTCATCGAAGCGGACTTGGAGATCCATCAAACGGCAGTGATGACATTTCTTGATGGCATTGAGAAAACCGAGACGGGAACATCTCAGTTTGCCAAGCAAACTGGAGGTGAGGTGGATGAATGAGGAACTGTTGCCATGGCAAGTCGCACGGGAGCGGTATGCCCAATATATCAGTTATTTTCCTGACAAATTCCTCACAAGGCTCCGTTCCGCCATAACTGCCTATATCCGAGCCGAACCACAAATTCAAACTGGAATTTGTCACACAACAACTACTACTACAAATTCAAACAACAAACACAACAAGGAACATTTCATCAGTAATTTTTCTGACAAAATGCCAGTTTACCAAGAACTGCTGGCCTTAGTTCATGCTCCTGAACCGTTGAGCCTTCTACAAAGAGAGTCCGTCCAACGCTTGCTGGAAATCCTGATCCAGAAGAAAACAGTCAATAGGCACTCACCTGAGATAAAGGCATATTACCGCCCAAGGAGTCAGCGTTGGGCATCAATTTTTCATGCCGATGCAGACGATCTTATCACTTTAGGACTAGCTGTCAAACGCAAACTTCACCCTGATGTGCGAGCAAAACTACAAGTAGTCGGGCGGATGCCGAAAATCCTCTGCCTCTTCTGTGCAACTGAGCAAGAATGGCGAGCAGGGTGCCTTGACTATCTGAACTTTCGCAAGGATGTAGAGGAAGAACGGGAATGGCTAGTAAGACCAAAGCCAACTATCCCTGATGAAAAGTTACTCCTCAAGGTTCCAGAGCCAGAACATAGTGAACCTATTGTGCCAATCTACAAGCAGTTCAAGAACAGAAGAGCCGCAGCAACTGGAATTCGGAAGCACTACGAAAAATTAGGTATAACAGGCAAGGAATTAGATCAATTAATT
>JABXGS010000082.1 GCA_016550425.1 archaeon | reverse complement strand
CAATTGACAGGTATTGTGATCTGTATCGTGATGGTTTTGGGAATAACTTGGGTTGGGATACATTTAGGACGACAAGTCTCTGGAACCTTAGAAATCAAAGATGACCATGCTATGGTAACCAGTGGACCCTACAAACATATTCGCCATCCAATGTATCTAGTCTATTTCATCTTCAACCTTGGATTATTCTTCATTTGCCTCAACCTCATTCTTCTAATAATCATGATTTTTGGCCTCGTCACTATTGCATCTCGCATGCGCATCGAAGAAGAAATGATGATTGAGCAATTTGGCGATGCATATCGAGAATATATGAAACACACAGGGCGTCTCTTTCCTAAACTACGGAAGAAGAAAAAGAATTAACCCACACACAGGATAACCTCTATTCTTTGGTAACTATCTCTTGGATCACAGGGAAACAAGAACAGCGCTAATATCACTTCAGATTTTTCTGTGTTCGCTTTCTCCATATCATAATAGCGAGTATCACCAGAATTACTATGAGTATTGGCCACCCGTAATATAATATGCTAAATATCAACCACAATAACGATATTTCTGGCGGACCATAGTGACTGGGAAGCCTCCAGTATACTACTCGGCTATTTTCTGTTGAAGTTGCGTTTATTCCACCAACTATAAGAAACCCACCTTCAGACACTTCTATAATCGAAGTTCCAAAGATATGCTCCTGATACCCACCAAAAAATGCTCCATATCCCGCAGACCGATCAAACCAAATTGTCTCTCGTCCATCGGCATAGCCTGTCATAGCAAAATCTCCTTGTACAGTTGTAATTATACTCAATCCCTCATCGTCCCTGGTATCACCAATGGTGGTGTTCATTATTTGGTTGCCAGCTGCATCTGTGCGTATTAGCCAAATGTCTGTGTCATTTCCTCTTGATGAAGTAGTCGATCCAATGATGGCGTAGCCACCATCATGTGCCAGTGTGACATCCCATCCCCTATCTGCATCTTTTCCTCCAAAGGTTTGATTCCACAGATGGTTACCGAAACCGTCAAGACAAAGTAGCCAAATGTCTTTATCTCCTGCACCAAAGCTCTCAGTTGTTCCCGTAATAACCAATTGACCTGCAGCATTGAGAATAATTGACCAACCAGTATCGGTTTCTGAACCGCCAAAGGTCCTATTCCAAAGTACATTTCCCATCGAATCTGTTCGAAGAACCCACACATCTTGTTTATTACCATTATCGCCGCTACCATATCCTATGATTGCATAGTCATTGTTTTGGTATCTGATTAGTGCGGTTCCGTATTCGTCTTCAGCTGTTCCAAAGGTCTTGTTCCATAAGTGATGCCCGGTTGAATTAGTACGGAGCAACCACAGATCGGCCTTTCCGGCTCCATAGCTCGTTGTATACCCTATGAGGGCAAACCCTCCGTCTTGGCATTCAATGATTTCCTGAGCACTATCATTTCCTAAACCGCCATGTATTTTCTTATCTGGGCATAATATCAAAACATCACAATGGTTACTCCCCATTTCTTGGTACTCACCTGCAATCGCATATAGGTGAGTAGTTGTTTCAATAACAGAATATCCAACACCAGCAGACAACATGTCTGGTCCAGGTGGTGGTGCCTGACAGCGAAAATTCAAACCATGAAAAATCCCAACTAGCGGAAAAACTAAGGCTAGGATTACTATCAATGTGACAGTGGACGTTCGTCGAATTACCACCAACAGGTCCTTCCCTTTTGAACAAGAGGTGGTTATTCTTCATTTCGGAGGCTAAAATATATGCTCCTATAGGTAAACACACCTTAGGTATATAACGTTCAGTTATTTGTTGGCTTCTATCTCCCGTTGAAAAGCAACATTCAACCGTTTTACATATTCTTCTCTAGGTACGAGCTCTCGACTTATCGTCTTCTGAGTCTTTGCGCTAATCGTCCCCTTTTGGACAAATTCTCTACCTGCCTGCTTGATGGCGCTATAAACATCATCAACAGGTAATCCCATTTGCTTGAACATTTGCAAATGCGCGCCTAAGGGTCGAAGAACGGCCCCCGCATAGTTACCATTCAAATTCTTGCAAAAAGCCTTGATATGGGCTACCAGTGGATCAAAATTGTCTAATTCTGTGAACCCTGACACCGAAACCAACGCGACATCAATGGGTTTCTGATCGTGTAAGGGTGGATGCCGGCAATGATCATCACGGATTTCAAAGAAAGGTTTTACCAATGGAATAGACCGGTCCAGCACCGCTTTCATTGTGCTAGTCATTCCATCAACGTAGACGGGAGAAGCCAGAATCAACGCATCTGCGGCTTGTCGCTTCTTCAACAGGTCTTGCATGTCATCTTTTTGGACACAATTCCCTGGGGTCTTTATCCAGCAAGTAAAACATCCTAGGCACGGTTTGACTTCTAAATCGTGGATATATACGAGGTCGATCTCTGCACCTACGTCTTTTGCGCCTTCTAAGAAGGTATTTAAAACCAGCGCAGTTCCACCTCGGTCTTTTCGGGGACTACTATTGAGGGCTAAAATGTTCATCGGTCTTCACGCCTATGAGGCTAATTTGACGGATTCAAGTTAATAGCCTGTCACATTCCATGAAGGTAAAAGAGGTTTTGCTTTTGTCATATTATCGATTCTGGCGTTATTGGTTGTTAACAGTGAGCGTGTTCATCATTGCTTTTGGTACTATCATGGCCTTACTCAATTCTACGAATCCCATAGTGATTTTTCTGCCTTCGAATCCTTGATGAATGCCCAATCAAGTAGAACCGATTACCTTTCTGGTCAAGATAACCCAACAAGATAAAAGGGAGTCAATCATCCTTTCTTCGACATTCATCTGGAGATGAGATCATTGAAAGTTACCCAGTCAGTTTCTGTGTTGAGGTGTAAGGACGCTCAATGTGAGCAAGTCGATGATCTTGTAGTGCAAGAATCCGTGATTCGAATTGTACTCAGGGATTCGAAGGGTGAAGAAAATTTTGCTTCAATACATACAATCCCAACAGATTTTGAATCGCTAATCATTGGGTTATTATTTTCATCGCGGATAATCACCTCAACCAATGATATTATGCAAATTCAGGTTCGCAATCGATTAGCCAAGGTTCAGTTAAAAGATGACTGTAAGTTTCAGGAAAAACTCCGTACAATCCGTCCAACGGCGCGAATTGTGATGGGGCTTTGTGGCCCCGAAGAAGGAGCCCTTGGGACTTGGCAAGCTTGTGATGTCCCGCCTATCGACACCTCTCATACCGTTTCCACTTTTGCGATTCAAAGATCCATTCAAAACCTCACTTCGGATATGACCGTGTACCGTCAGACAGGGGGTACACATGGAGCGGCTTTAGTTGATGTGGAGGGGAATGTGGTTCGATTAACGGAAGATGTGGGTAGACATAATGCGGTAGATCGAGTGATTGGACAGGCTGTTCAGTCTGATGTGGATTT
>JABXGS010000081.1 GCA_016550425.1 archaeon | reverse complement strand
TTGGGTATCAACCACCACTCCGACCCCCATTTCCATTTACCTTTGAACAAATTATTACCATTGGAATTACCCTCATGGCAATTATGGTTGCCATCCCCATTTGTGTTGAAGCATTCTTCTTGATTCGTGATCGGCGGAAACTAGTATCAACTGACGCTGAATCAGAAGAAAGTGGATGATACAGTACCATATGCGGATTTAGATTATTTAAAACAGGCACGGAGCTCTTCAAAGAGTTTGGGGTTCTTCAACGCAATGGAAAATATGCTGACGTAGCTTAGAACCTTATCCTTGTAAGCCCAATCAATTCCCGTAATTATATCCAGCATTTCGTCATCTGCTTGTTCAACAAGATTGACGAGGTATTTGTTTCCAAGGGTATCGAATTCATTCATAAATTTGACAAGGCAATTTTTATCGGCTTTCTTGTCTCCAAGAATTTTACTAAGGATGATGGCCATTTTATCGCAGAGATCTTTTCCAGTTTCACAGCTCCAGTATTCCTCTTCGCTTTGACCAGTAATGAATACATCAGCAGTTCGCGAAAAAAGTGTCTCTGTAGCAGTTTTTCCTATAACTACCCGTTGACCTGCAGGAACAACAAGATCTGATTGCTCTAAGACCTTCAGATAGCGATAAATGGTTTTATCTGATTTCGCCTCGAGTTCTGAATCCTTATTTGCCTCAGTAGCATAAGCTTCTTCGAGTTCTCGAACGGTCATGGGACCCTTGCGCAGTGCCTTGATGATTGGAGCATGATTTGGGTCCAGCAAGATTTCATTGATTTTTTTGTCATATACAATTTTGATGCGTTCGGGCTTGAATGTGATAACGTCTTGATGAGCCATTTATTTCACCAGATTGTTCTCATATAGAGATAGGATTGTTTTTGATTCTAAGCTTCTTTTCTCATGGCTTGAGAATATTATATTTTGATGAATTTTGAACACTAATTCCTTTTAAATCTATTCTTCTAACAAAGAAACCTCGTCAGCGTTTAAGCCATACAAGTTATTGACCACATCATCGATTTCGTGGTCTAGCCCCTTTGTGAGGTATTTGGGGTTTTGAACAACTAGCTTGGTGAGGTCAGCTAATTGTTCTTCCTGGTGTTGGGTTGGCGTTACGAGGGGAATTTGCTCCAGATAGGTGGCGTTATAGCGAATGTATCCGCTACGAAGATGCGTCGCAACAAAGAGCAAGGAGAAGTAGGCATTGATGAGTCGCGAATTGAGTAATCCTAGCATGAAATAGGGATTGTAGGGTGCACGTGTTTGGGTGATGTAATAGACGCGACCCAGGGCATGTCCGGTTTGATCTAACGCGACTCGTAGGCATTTTGCCATTCCTGCAATCACAAGTTTAGGTTCTTCGAAATCTCGCCATTGATCAAGGGTGGATAATTTGGGCGTGTAAGAGAGAAATTTCTTGCGGCGTAAGTAATACCGACGAACATCTCCCGCATTTAGAAAAGGTAGAGTTTTTTGTTGTCTGGTTTGACTGAGTTCTTTATAGGCAGAGACTGAAAGGAGTTGTTTAGTAAAACCAGTTTTAGCGATTCCACAGCGAATTGTGCACGCCTGACCCAAGGGAATAGTGTTGTGGATGAGTTTCCGAAGTATAGAGAATTTCTTTTCGGTTAGTGCTGGAGCTAGGATGGTATTAGGAAGTGTAGTGTAGTAGTGTTGAGGGACTTGATTGACTTTAACAGGTTCTGATGCCATATCGTTTGGGTCAGTTGGTGGTGTGGGGATATGGATCTTATTGTGCTTGACGTCTTCTGGAGATTTTGGTTTTCGGATGATGATAATATGGGGGTAGGTTGCAGCATCTTCGAAGATATTTAGATGGGAGATGTCAACCATCCGTTCAATGACATAGCTATTGACAAGGGACTTTCGGAGAAGGCTTCCGTAATCTGCTGCGAGTACTTTATTGCTGACGATGAAACCGAGGCGACCCCCTGGTCGAAGTAATGTTAAACCTAGTTCGATGAAAGGGATGAGAATATCAAATTGCTGGTGGACGGTTCGATAGCGACTGCGGATGTACTCCTTAATCTGAGGATCCATAGCTTTGATTCCAAGGAAGGGAGGGTTTCCGACGATTACATCAAACCCTGCATCACGCATCACCCAAGGGTAGACACGCTGCCAATCGACGGGATACTGTTTTTGCAGAGTGGATCCAAAGATTTCTTTCGCATTCATGTCAGTTTGAATAAGGCTATTACCAATGAGTACACGCTGCGAGAAATCAGCTGGTGAACCTAAGAGTGTCTTGCTGGCTTTTTCTAATTGTTCTTGACAGGCTTTAATCGCTTTTGCATCAATATCGATACCGTGGATACTGTCAACTATACTACGGCGAAGTAATCGCTGATTTGCAGCAGGGTAGGAATCCACTTTTTCAGATAAGAAACGAAGCGCCCCGAGTAGAAAGGCTCCATCCCCACAAGCTGGATCAAGAACAGTGAATTCTCCTAAAAGGCGGGTTGGATCCTGGGTGAAGGCAGGGCCCAGCGTATGACGGATAATATAGTCGACGACCCAGTTAGGTGTATAAAATTGCCCTAAGCGTTTGCGTTTCCCTTTAGTTTTTTTCCGTCTTTTCACCATCATGGGCATTACCGTCTCCAAGGCCCCTAATTTTACTTTTTTTGCCCCTCGTTACACCCTCTGGACTTCCATTACTTAGTTGTTCGCGTTTTCGACGGTTTTGTACCTAGCTTTCTGGTCTGTTTCTTCATTGCCCTAGCATTATCAATAATCTGTTGTGCCTTCTTTGTAGAGATTGATAATGCCTGAGCAAGGGTTTCAGCATCGGCTCGGGTAATCAGTTCGGGCGTTTCATACCCAAAATCCCGTAGGTCCTTAGCTTGTTTCTTCGAGAGACCCTGGATTTTCATTAGTTCAGTAACCTCGGCCTCTTTCTGTTCTTTGATGCTTTTCAGTGAAGTGTCTACTTCCAAGTCTCGAATTGCCCGACTCACCTGTCGACTGTCAACACTGATATCAATATCTTCAATGACTCTTTCATTCCAAACAACTTCCCGGGCATTTGTGAGTGGAAAGATACTAATCAACACAAGTGAAGCGGCGATAGGATAAACAAGGAGAGAAAGTTCCGCTTGCGAGGGGAGTATCGTGATGACCCAGAGGATTGTTCCGAGGATTCCCACCAACATCCATCCAAACGCAGCTCGCCTGCCCTTCTTGCGAACAGCGCCAATTTCAGCCCATACTAGCCATGCCCCAACACCAATAATGAAGGCGATTACAAATGCTTCTAAAATTGTTAGTACTAGAGAAACAATTACGCCTATAGTTTCGTCTAATTGGGCTCCTCCAAAAATACACAATAGACCAAGAAGGAGGGTTGCAATGTTAAAGACCAGTTTTCGACCCAATTTATCAGGAAGAAATGCGAAGACAAAAATGGCGCCACTGAGTCCAACTAAAATCAGTTCGGTTGGAAAAGGCATTAAATTGCTAAACAGACTTACGTAAATGAAGCGAAGATCAACTGGTGTGGCCCATACATAGAGACCATAGGCTGCTAGATAGATGCCCCACCAAATTGCGTAATGTCGAATGAAGCCTGGAACCATATAGATTTGCAATTCTTCTTTCCAAGGTCGAACGAGAAAGGTTATAATGAGAATGAGGAGAATCAGTCCTGCCGTCATTGCTGGAACAAATGATGTAGACACAGGGAATTGCCAAAAGATAGAAAAAAATGCTGCTAGAAGAACTGTGATGACAGTAACTATCCCAACGATATGACCACGATGTACACTGGAAACCAGTTGGTTTAGAAAAATCGTTAACAAAACTAATACGTAACCAAGTAAGAAGATGAGCACAGCGAGAAACAAAAGACCTGTGAATGTTTGCCAAAAACTTAATGGAAAAATCCATTGCACGATACCAATTGCAAGTATCAACATTTCATTTAAAACAAGAATCAGCGAATGTTTGCGAAGTTTATCAGCAAGAATTCCCCCGAGAATTAACCCGAATATTAAGCTGAGTGATAACACTAGAATATTTGTAAAGTCCAGTGGAATGATTGGACGTAGAAATAGGAGAAAAGCAATTACCCAAGCTAGTGGGATGGCAAGGATTGTTGCGGTAACCCAATTTCGGTCGATTTTCATGGAATTTGTCTCCGCTGGTACCAAAATATCTGGTCTGAACAATAGAATGTTGGGATTATAAGCGTTTCAATATTTGTCGCGATTGAAGTTTTTCATAACACAAAGGTTAATCTATACGAGGTTTTAGTACTGGTCAAGTCTTGGTGACCCAATTGCCAGTGAAGGAAATTATTGTGCTCCGAAAGGGTGGTATGCCTTTATTCAATTTCGCCCCAGATGGGGCTCCTAAATTAGATGCCCTTGTGGCAGGATTTCTTTCTGCTCAAGCAGGCTTTGCAGAAGAGATTGGGGAAGGGAAGATTCAGGTGGTCACCTTCGCTGAGAATAAATTCGTCTACGAAAGCCAGGCGGACCTACTTTTCATTATTGTCATAGGGCAGGATGATGACGAAAACATCTACCGAGTAATCATCAAAGAAATTGCTAAAGCCTTTCAAAAGCAGTTCAATGAAGTTTTGAAGAAAGCGGTTATCTCGTCTCATTTGTTTGTAGGTTTTCGTGATTATGTGATCGAAATTCTTGGTAAATATGATAAATTGCCTGTAATTCAACAGCGTTATCCCACCGCAATTCTTCCTCCTGAAGGATTGCAAAAAGTAGAAGAACTTCTCAATATCATCGAGGGAAAACCTGGAATATTACGTACTGCATTTCTCTCAAATGATGGATTTGTAATCTCCTCAAAATTACAACAACATGAACTCGAGGTTGGGATGCGTCAAATTCAGCAATCTCGGAGTATGGAGCTCCCAAGTTATTTTGCTGTAACCCAGACAACCCTGGAAGAAGATACCAAACTCTTTTTACATCAAGTAAAGCCAGATTTCGTTTTCCTTGCCATTATCCGAGAAGATATGAAGGTGGGTCGCTGTGCAGAGATTATTGCACCTCTTGTATATGGTCTAGCTAACATCGACTCTTCTAGCATGGTTAAAGTGCAACCTAAAACAAGGGGAACGGAGACGTTCTCCGAGTTTGATGTATTTACCTCCAATCCCATGATGGAAAGCACTCTGTTTGCAGAGAGTACCGGGCAAGCGCGGGAGTTTGATAACCTTTTTGGAAATCCTGGACGTGATGTTCTCCAAGCAATTGATGGCATTTCTACTGTTGAGGACATTCGAACCCGAACGGGCGTTCATGGGCGTCAACTTTCAGAAATTCTTAGTTACTTATCCTCGCGCGGGTATATTCGCCGTGTCCAATTTTATCCAAAATTAGTTTCCAGTGACCGACGATTCCTAGCCTATCTTGAAACCGTAGGGTTAACAAGTGATGAGTATAAAATCCTTGAAGATGCTAAATCATACTGTGATGGAAATAATACCACAGGGGATATTGCCCAGCGAGTTGGAGTCGATGAAGAGAAGCTCATCATAGTATTGCGAAAACTAGGCGATAACGTAGAGTGGTTGACTTAAACCAATGGTTTAATAATACTGAACTTGTACCTCGAAATGCCAGGCTTACTCTGGATATCAAAAAACCATGTGTTCATATCTAGGTGGATAATCTAATGGGAAAAATCGTAACAGTTCATAGTTTCCGTGGAGGTACGGGAAAGAGTAACTTGACTGCAAATCTTGCCATGTATGCAGCGATGAAAGACCGGAATGTCGGTGTCATTGATACAGATATTCAAAGTCCTGGGTTACACGTCTTATTTGGCCTCGGCGGAAAACGATTCAAATATACCCTGAACGATTATTTGCGTAAGAAATGTAACATCGAAAAAGCTACCATCGACCACACTAAAGCCATGAAATTACGCTCTGGTAGTTTACATGTTATTCCAGCAAGCTTAAACGCTGACGATATTTCAACCATCATTCGGGAAGGATATGAGGTTTCTGCTCTTCGCCAAGGATTCAAACAAATTATCAAAGCCAAAAGCCTAGACTATCTCTTCATTGATACACACCCTGGGCTGGACCAAGAAACCCTACTTTCGATGGCGACAACCGACTTGCTGTTTGTTATCATGCGATTAGACCAACAAGACTTCCTGGGAACTGCTATCACATTAGCCCTCGCTAAGAAACTAGGTGTACCCTCTACCTATATCGTCTGTAACAAGGCTCCTGGCATCTACGACCATGCTGAGGTCAAAAAAGATATCGAGCAAGAATACGGATTTGAAGTGGCAGCGGTTGTCCCACTCTTTACACGACTTATAGAGCTCGGAAGCCGACAAATCTTGGTTCAAGTAAGTCCAAGCCACCTATTTTCTCAGAGCATTGATCAGCTCTTCAAGAAATGTGAAAACATCCTCAATAGTCAATAGGCCCAGTAAGAGAAATAGACGCTGCTAGAAGCGTGCAGATTGTTTTAGCTAACGTTTTCGTCCTCTTTTAATTATCCCGAAACTAATTGCGAAAGTAACTCCGAGTATAATTGCTCCAACGGGAAATCCGGGGATTACTGGTGGGGTTATTACAGTAACTGTGATTTGCTGAGAGCCTTGGAATCCCGATAAATCAAAGACTGTGACATTAATGGAATAAGTACCTAGAGCTAAATTAGTGATGGTTGTGTTCATTTGGGGTGCATTGACTGTTGTTCTGATTGATCCATTTACATAGATATTTGCCGAACTATAACCTGAACCGTTTTCAGTTACAGACCAAGAAATTATAAATTCCGATAAAACAGTTGCACCATCAATAGGCGAATTTATTATTACAATCGGATTAGTTGAATCAATATTAATTTGGTAATGTGCTGCTTCAGAACCGATATTCCCAACTGTATCTTTTGTGACCACATGGAAAAACCAAGTGGAATCAGATAATGGTGTAGAAATAGCCGTGCCGTTAACTGTTGTATAAGTTCCAGTGCTCGCAGTAGGTATTGTGGTTGGATTTTGATCGAGAATATAGTAGTATCCAGCGATCCCATTTACATCAGCTGGGATTGTCCAGTTGAATTGAGGTAGGATATTGGTAGACCAGGCTGTTGGATCAGGATGGGTAGACGAGGTTATTGTTGGTGCCAAAGCCGTGATATCGTAATGTGTAGTAAGAAAAGGATCACCCAGAATACACATTCCGTAAAACCATTCAAGGTAATAATAGGTATAGCTTTTAATCCCCGTGAACCAATTTTTGAGAGCTTGACCAATCGTTTCATTTTGCCCAATAGGGTCATAGAAGTGATTGCCTCCAAGCATTCCTCCAGTCTTTGTAGATCCAATGACTGCAAGAGAGTGACTACCAGAGAACAGATATGTGGTTGCTAGGCAATCAGTACTTAACCAATTTGATCCCGAGCATGAAAAGAGGTTGTAGAAATTAAATGTGGGAACCTGACTGTGTATCTGTGCAGCAGTAACAGTGCCTTCACTTGGACCACCTGTTTTGCCAAAAGCATGATAAGTTGGTGTACTGTGTGCACAAAGATGTACCCATTCATAATCCTGGTTTAACCTATACGATAGCCAATCAGTAGCATTTGTCCAAGTTCCCGGAGTATGAATGTCTGTGTGATTAGAATAAGCATTGTTAAACCATGCAGGCCAAACATCATATGTTCCATTAGCCCATGCTTGCCAATCATCATCTATATAGGTTAAAGCGCGGTGAGTCCGTGCAACAGAACCCGTTCGATATGAATGAATTCTGTTGAGAAGCATTATGATATCATTTGCATTGGTTTGTCCACCATATGTTCTTGTGCTTGCATCTAATCGCCCCACATAGATTTCTGGAAAGATATCATAGCCTGCACTAGCATTATGTCTATCATATACACTGTTTGTGTCAGTATCATACCAGCTACCATCTAAGTCCATGTAATATAAGTCACAGATGAAAGGAGTGCTGGCTGGAAAACTATCATAACCTCCGCTAACTCCAGAGGTGTTAAGTCCATGTTCAAAGCGTATGTAAGGTAAGTTTCCAATCAGAACAGCACCAATGATATTATTCGAAGTATACCAAGTTTGGAGCAATCCACGTAGAGTAGGTGCATTTGGAATTGTGCTTGTATACAAGATGGTGTTATAACCTGTATTATTTAGGTCAGTTCGGTATTGGGTCACTGCAATCTGGACTGCTGGGGTGCCCCAAAGCCCATTTTCCACAACAATTGCTACGTATGCCCCTGATGGACTTGGTGGGATAAGAAGAGGAGTAGGTTGCTGGATGGGAGCTGTTACAATCAGTGGTGTCGAAGCTAAATCACCTTTAAGAAAAGGTGTTGTAACCTCATGGACTGCAGCCGGGGTAATCAGAAGAGCCAATAAAAACACCGTGCAGAAAAGCCCGAGGAGTAGAGTAGTTTTTTTCACGTTTACCGCTTCCAAATGCAAAGTCTAGCTTAAAGCATTAAGACGCCTCAGCTGGAAACCTGGCATACACTCAGGAATGTGCCTTTAAGTAATTTTGTCTAGATAGAGAATTAGGGAAATGCGTATTGCGTGAGGCTAAACCTCGACGCCAAGGTCCAGTGCCCGAACTAATTCTTTGTAGCGGTTTCGAACCGTAACTTCAGTAACACCAGCTACTTCACCAATTTCGCGTTGAGTTCGGCGTTCCCCTTCCAAAATTGAAGCAATGTAGATTGCAGCAGCAGCAATACAGGTAGGATCTTTTCCTGATGTGATGCCTTTAGTGCGAGCTTTCATGAGAATATCAAGGGCACGGGCATGTGTGCGTTGGGAGAGCGAGAGGGCAGTGGTATACCGAGAAACGAAATCTTCTGGTTGAGTGATCGGCATTTGAAGACCAAGACGTCTAACAATCAGTCGATAGGAACGTCCGAGTTCCTTGCGTCCTACCCGTGTATATCGACCCACGTCAGCAAGGGTTCGGGGAAAACTTGTGAACCGACAAGCCGCGTACACACACGCAGCCACTATTGCTTCAATGCTTCGACCACGAATGAGGTTTTTATCCAGCGCTCTTCGGTACAGAAGGGCGGCAGATTGGCGGACACGTTGGGGAAGATCCAATTGACCAGACAATCGATCTAGCTCACTCATGGCACTGGCGAGATTCCGTTCGCTGGCTTGATAGACTCGACTTCGGTTATGCCACTTTCGAATCCGTTGCATTTCAGCCCGACGAGATGCATCGAGTTTATGCCCACGGGCATCGACATCCCGCCAATCAATGGTTGTGGAAAGTCCACGGTCATGCATGGTAAGGGTGGATGGAGGACCTGCGCGTGCACGTTTATCCCGTTCTTCTGGGGAAAATTCACGCCATTCGGCGCCAAAATCAATCACATCATCGCTAAGGACAAGTCCGCAATTAGAGCATACGAGTTCGCGAGAAGATGTCATAATAAGATTATTGCTTCCACAATTAGGGCAAACATTTGGTTCTCCGTTTGCCTGGTCTGAATCGGATTGCGCCTTTCGTCGATTATTTTCAGACATACCTATCGGATCCGAACCCTACCTATCCGGTACATCTCGGGGAAGACACATTCCCCGTCAGAACTTCGCTTCTTAACAATTTAAAGATGCTGCCCAAGGCATGGAAAATTTATTCAGTCTATAGCAAACGCATTTTATTAGGTAATTAAGTATAGCTATCACTGACCGGGACCTACAGAAGAACGAGGTTTCATGACGATGGCTTCTCTTACACCGTATGATCGGGTGATGACTCTTCTTCAGGGTAAGATGCCAGATAGAATCCCAGTTATCCCCCAAATCACATATACCACGGCTCAACTTACCGGAGTTGGCTTAGTGGAAGCATTACATAGTCCTGAAAAGACTGCAGAAGCCTTGTTAGCCGGACAACGGGAGCTTGGTTATGATGCGATTTATGTGGGTTGGGAAAGTTCATTCAATCTTTTAGCTGAAGCAATGGGTTGCATCATGCGGTTTCCTGAGAATTCCGTACCCCAAGTAGCCGAACATGTATTACAGTCTCCGGATGACCTGGACACCTTAGAAATTCCAGATCCCCGAAGTTCTGGTAGGTTACCCTTACATATGGAGTTAGTTTCCCGAATCAAAGCCGAAGTCCATAATGAAATTCCGCTTTTTACATATACTCCAGGACCTTTTACCTTAGCGGGACAGCTAAGTGGAGTAAACTCCTTAATGATGGCCACTATCCAAAATCCCACTTATGTGAACAAGATTGTGGAGCTAGCGAAGCAGGCTTCAATACGCTATGCACAAGCCAACATTGAAGCAGGAATCGATGTCATCGTTGCTGCCGACCCAACTGCCAGTGGTAGCCTGATTAGTGCACAAACCTTCGAAGCTTTTGCTGCACCACACCTCAAATCAGTACTAGATGCCATAAAACAGGCAGCGGCTATTCCTTCCTTACACATTTGTGGGAAAACTACTCCAATTCTCAAGCAGATGGTTGAAACGGGACCTAAAGTGATAGAGTTAGATCACTTGGTCGATTTGCAATATGCAAAGAACCAAGTTGGCAAGCAGGCCATTATAATGGGAAACCTCAATCCAACAGAACTACTATTATCGGGAACACCTGAGCAAGTCGAAATGGCGGCGAAGCATTGTATTGCGGCAGTGGGTCGTGATGGACGATATATCCTTAGTAGTGGTTGCGAAATTCCTCCGTTAGCACCTTTAGAGAATATTCGAGCAATGGTCAGGGCGGCGGAGAAATTTGGACAGCTAACTTAGGTAATCCGTATTTCAAGGGGGACTCAGATCAACGGGGATTTGTCGGTCGATTGTGATTTCACAAGTGGATTCGATGAAGCGGGTTCTCCAGGCGTAAGCTTCAACGCCATAATCGACTGCTTTGCGTAAGACAGCTCCAAACTCTGGATCAATTGGATCGTTTGGCTGCATCCTATCAGCGTC
The DNA here is from genome assembly GCA_016550425.1 of archaeon. The sequence goes on along the minus strand of JABXGS010000081.1, from coordinate 11,030 downwards.
GATTCGTTGAACGATAAAAACAATTGCTGCACGGTGTCCTTCATCGATGGCATGCATTAGCTCTTGAACATGCCGTTGTCCCCGTTCGGTAGGAACCCGGGGAAACATGCCAACACCCTCACGAGTATCAGTAGAGGATTTAGCCTCGATATAACACGGCGGGAGGTTTTTATTCCGGAGAAGAAAATCGAGTCGACTATCCTTGTAGACGGGTTCAGGAACAATCTCATGGTATTGAGCAAAGGGAGTTAGTTGGCGACGAGGTAGAGCTTCTGCAAGCAGCCAATTGGGAACGCGTGAATCTAAAGATAGCAGCACGCCATTACTACGTGAACAGACTAGATCATAATCGGTTTTTCGATGAACTCCTGGGTTATGTCGGAGAAGAACTTCAACGCCAGAAAAAAGCAAATCAGGCATAGGACCAGGATTCGGTATATACGCCAAAACTTTACGTCCGTTCAACCGGCAGACTGTCAGGAATCGATTTGGGCGTTCGAGGAATTGCCCATAGAGGAAAGGTCCTTGAAGTTTCACTGAATTGACTCCTATTGATCTCTTCAGAAAGCCACCTTAGCCTCTTATGATTTTTTGCCTCGTGCATCACGAGAAGCTGTATCCTTATATACGGGCTAGTCTAAGCTGCGATTAATTCCATAGGAGTTGCGGACGTTGCCTTTGAAATGGGATAAGTACAAACAGATTCAGAATAATATCTTTGACCTCATCGGTCTTACTCCTCTTTTCCGAATGCCAAAAGTCAGTGAAAGAGCAGGAGCGAATATCTTAGGAAAAATCGAATGGTATTCCCCCACAGGGAGTCTTAAGGACCGAATCTACTTCAAAATGATTCAAGAAGCCATTAACCGAGGAGACCTTAAGCCTGGTATGGAAATCATTGAGTCATCTACGGGCAATGCAGGAATAGCGTGTGCCTTTGTAGGTCGAATGCTAAATTATCCAGTGACCATAGTTATGCCCAAAGGAATGAGTCAAGAGCGACGAAAATTAATGTCAGCGTATGGGGCGAAAATCATTCTGACGCCGGGTGGTGAATCGGATGTCGATTTGTGTCTTGAGAAGGTCAAAGAGCTCAAGGAATCCAACCCTGGCAAGTATTGGGAACCGGCTCAATTTAGCAATCCTGACAACACGCTTGCCCACTATGAAACAACAGGACCTGAAATCTGGGAGCAGTCTGGAAAGAACGTTGATGCATTCATAGCCAGCCAAGGAACAGGCGGAACAATCACAGGTGTTGGTCGATATTTACGCGAACAGAATCCCAAAGTAAAACTTTACGCCATTGAACCCACTGAAGCTCCACTCCTAGCCCACAGGAGATGGGGGTCCCACCGTATCGAAGGCATTGGGGACGGTTTCGTCCCTGAAAATCTAGACCTAAGCATTCTGGATGGCATAATCACAACCACATCTGATGAAGCTCTTGAAATGGCCCAATGGCTCAGCTGCGAAGAGGGACTGTTTTGTGGTATATCTTCAGGCTGTAATGTGGCAGCTGCTCTGAAATTAGTAAAGAAACATCCAGAACTCAAAAACATCGTGACTATGATTAATGACAGCGGACAGCGTTATTTCAGTACACCCCTTTGTGGTGAACCAAAACACTTGGATGTTCCAGATCGAGATCACCCTATGGATTCCCGAACCATATCAGAACTCGATAAGTATCAGCACTCTTGGGAAATCATCGAATGAATGAAGTCGCAAGGACTGACGAGGGACTTAACCAATGGGACAAAAAATTGTAGACCAAATACGCAATGAAATGATCAATTGCCAAACCGATCAAGTTCTTGAACTTGTTCCGAAAGCCATTGAGGAGGGAATTGATGCCTCGCAGATAGTGAATCAAGGACTAACAGCAGGAATTCGAGTCTTGGGAGATCGCTTCGAAAAAGGCGAAGCATTCCTACCCGAACTGGCTGTTGCTGCTGAAACAATGAAACAAGCCCTCAAGTTCCTTGAACCATATTTAGCCAAAACCGTGGATGAAGAAGCTCTAGGAAAAATTGTGATAGGTACCGTTCAAGGAGATATCCACGACATTGGTAAATCAATTGTCGCAACAATGCTAACAGTTGCTGGATTTACCGTCTATGATTTAGGGGTAGAGGTAACGCCAGCGCAGTTCATTGACAAGACCAAGAATGTGAAAGCAGACATCATCGCCATGTCTGCACTACTCACAACTACAATGGACCGAATGCAAGAAACCATCGATTTACTCAAGGCTGAGAAGCTTGACAAAAAGGTCAAGGTAATGGTCGGGGGTGCTCCAGTTAGCCAGCAATTTGCGGATAAAATTGGTGCCGACGCATATGGTGTAGACTTCAATCAAGCTGTGAAAATCGCTAAACGATTAACCGGGCATTAATCGAAAAAACCCTCAGAAAAGTGAGATGTGAGAAAGATGAATCAACGACCCAAATTCCAATTACTCTCCGATGAAGATGTTCTTCGAATTCATGGGGAAAGTCTCAGTCTTCTAGAAAAAGTGGGGATGAAAATCCAAAGTCAAGAGGCTTTAGAGCTACTAGAGAAAGCTGGTGCACAGGTCGATTATGAAAAGGAACATGCCAAGTTTCCTTCTTCTCTAGTTGAAGAACAATTAAAACACGCACCAAGTGCTATTCACATGTTTAGTCGCGATGGCAACCATGCTATGACACTTGAAGGCGACAACATTCACTTTAACCCTGGTTCTGCTGCAACCCATTTACTTGATCGAAAAACCGGAGAACGCCATCATCCCAATACCAAGGATGTAATTGAGTTTGCGCGAGTTACTGACGCTCTATCTCATATTGATGTCCAAAGTACCGCCCTTATCCCCACAGATGTTCCACCTGAACTCGCTGACCGCTACCGTCTTTATCATGTTTTACTGAATTCGACAAAGCCTATCGTCACAGGTACCTTCACTTTAGATGCCTTTGACGATATGAGGCAAATGCTTGAAGCAGTAGTTGGTGGACCTGAGAAACTCCGAAAAAAACCGCTAGCCATCTTTGATACTTGCCCCTCAGCTCCACTTCAATGGAGTGAATTGACTGTTCACGACCTTTTACAAGGGGCGAAAGCAGGTATTCCCATTGAACTTATCTCAATGCCTCAACTTGGAGCAACGGGACCCATCACGATTGCTGGTTCTTTAGTGTTGCATAATGCCGAGTCTCTAAGCGGGGTTGTCCTTACCCAACTTGCTGCGAAGGGATCTCCGGTAATTTACGGTGGATCCCCCACAGCAGTCGATATGCAGTACGGTACTGCCCGGTTAGGAGCCATTGAGAGCATCATGCTAACCTGTGCTTATTCTCAAATGGCAAAACACTACGGCCTTCCCACTCATGGTTACCTAGGTCTATCAGATGCGAAGATAGGAGCAGATTCTCAAACAGGATATGAAGCGGCGACAGGAGTTCTTCTAGCCGCCATGGCGGGTATCAATAACATTGCAGGTGCAGGCATGCTCATTTTTGAGAGCACCCAAAGTTACGAGAAACTCGTAATAGATGATATCCTTGCAGGTATGGCAAAGCGCTTCATACAGGGTGTTGAAATTAATGAAGATACGCTAGCCCTCAATGAACTGCGAGAAGTTGGCACAGGAGGCGGAGATTTCCTTCGTCTTCGTCACACGCTTACCTGGTTTCGACAGGAGCATTTCCTCCCTGGCATTCTCGTTGATCGCCAACCCTTTGAAAGTTGGCAAGAGCAGGGTTCATTAAATAGTCAAGATCGGGCAAGAAATCGTGTACAAGAAATTCTTGATTCACATAAGATTCAACCTTTATCCAAAACCCAATCCCACGAGTTGGATAAGATAGTAAAAGGCTTCATGAACCGCCACAAAATTACTGCCCTGCCCCATGGTCCCACATAGTTTTGCGTATTTTCTTTGCAATTAGGAATGTTTAATGTGGAAATAGTTTGGGTCGGTTGTGTGGAACTATTTTAAAGCCTTGAAACGAATATCCAACACCCAGAAACGTGGGGTAAGCCAGCTGGGAGGCGATTCGGGTTGATCCATAACGTTCTCTTACTCACAAGAAACGGAATCAAACTCTTTCATCGCTCATATTGGGCGATTGAAATTGACCAACCAGTCGTCTCTGAGTATATCCAATCTCTTCGCCAACTCGAAAGAGATACGGGTGAAGACCTTCCCGTTCCGATTTTTCTGGATGGTATGAAATTCATTCACAAATATGTTGACAGCGACCTGATCCTCGTTGTTGTAGCTGACCGACAGGATAGAGATGAAATCCTGCAAGAAAAAATTGATACCGCAGTCCGGACGATGAAAAAGAAATTTGCCAAACAGATCTGGGATTTCAAAAGCAATCGAAATTCTGAGGTCTTTCAAGGTCTAGGCCCAATTCTTGACGAAGCAATCGTTTCAACGCTAAAAATCGTTTTACTTGGTGAAGGTGGAGTTGGCAAAACAACTATCCTCAAAATGCTAATGACTCGACGAGCCGACCTGAATCACATTGCAACAATGGCTGTTTACGTCGAAGAAATGCGAACTGCAAAACTTGGTCCTTATGAATTAGCAGTCTGGGATTTTCCTGGGCAAGAACTGCTAGTCCCCAAATGGAAAGACTATCTACGCGGAACAGACGTTGTTCTGATGGTGACTGACTCAACCTTGAAGAACGTCATGTCCACACGCAAACTCATCCCCATCATTCAGAAATGGACTGATGGAGCCTTAATCTGGGCAATTGCTAATAAGCAGGACCTCAAAGATGCCTTATTACCTGATACAGTTTCACGCTTGTTGGGATTACGGACCATTGGATTGGTTGCTATTGATCCCCGTAATAAAGAACTGCTATTTAAGACGTTGATGGGTGCAGCGGCTGAAGTGGCATTCCCACCCGCTTAGAATGAACACTCAAAATCACATGGAGCTCGAAGGTTTCTGGTTTTTATTATAGCGAATCGCAAGTTGCTGGAGATGGAAGTGAAGCAAGTCTTCCGTTTTCACCTCGATAGCTACTCCAGCATAATCACACTTGGGACAATACCATTGTTCATGGACTATTGTACCAGAAATGTTAGTAAGTGGTTGAATATTGATACTAAAGCAACCTGGACACACCTTCACCCATTGTCTAGAATCACTCCGTCCAATTTTACCCGGAAAATTAGTGATTTCTTTTTCAACATTCATTGAAGGTTTCGTAGGACTCATTATCAGATCCTCGATGAGGCTGGGAGGTTGAACTGATTTAAGGATTCCGAAACCGACCACCGCTAACAACATGGTAATTTGCTTGATGCCATTAATCGTGTGGACAATTTTCTTAGGGAAGACTTTCGCATATAGAGATGAGGTAAAAGTTGTGCGAGCGATTCGGGCATTTATTCATGGTCGGGTTCAAGGTGTCTTCTTTCGGGTGTACACCCGTGATAAGGCTCATAAATTGAATCTAGTTGGATGGGTTCGCAATAACCGAAATGGAACCGTAGAATGCCAGGTTCAAGGTCCAGACGCAGCGATCGAGAAATTTATTCAATTCCTCCATCACGGTTCACCATCTGCGAGAGTTGACAACGTGTCGATTACTAATGTGGAATTTGATCCCAACCTGCATGATTTTAAAATCACCTATTAATTTCTAAGCACATTTTCCAACAGAGGTCTGGGACTAGAAACTCTTAAGGAAGCTTAGATGATTAGCCCATGGTGCAAGTCTTGAACGTGTTAGGCGTTATCGGTTCTGCCCGAAAATTAGGAAACTGTGAAGTGTTGGTCAAGGAAGCCCTCATCGAAGCTCAACAAGACGGGGCGGAAACCAAGGCAATTCGATTAACCGATTTTCATCTTCTCCCGTGTAAGGGTTGTTTAGCCTGTGTCCTCAAGGGAGAACCTTGCCGCCTAGATGATGATATGCATGAACTCTGGAATTATTTTCAGTGGGCAGATGCCATCATCCTCTCGGCCCCAACTTATTTCCTCGGACCCGGAGGCAGCATTAAGCTGCTAATCGATCGGCTCTTTGAGTTCAGCATTCAGCTGGGGAAAAGCATTCCACGTCCTGGAGCAATTATTGCTACAGCAGGCCTTCGCGATTGGGATCCCTTTACACTGCCCATGCTTTCAATGCTCGCTGGCATTTTGCAACTAAAATTAGTAGACCGATTTGTTGCTTACCGCCCCGGACCTGGTGAAGTTCTTCTCGATGAAAATACAATGGCCCGAGCTCAGAAAATAGGATCTGCAGTAGTTCAACAAATCCGGGATCCGAATCACCAAATCACATTGGCTACACCAGAAAATGCGTGTATCCAATGTGGAACGCCATACTTCATTTTGCGTGGCCAGAATCAAGTTGAATGCCAACTTTGTCAAGCCAAAGGTGAACTCCTAATTCGGGGACCTTCTCTCAAAATCTCATGGGGGAAAGAAAAAGGAAAACACCGATGGAGCCCTGAGGCTATGGCTGAACATTTCCAGGAATGGATCTTACGAACAGGACCAGTTTTTCAGCAAAATAAAGCCGAGATACAAAAGCGCATTCAGAAATATCGAAAACAGCCTATCGAATTAAAATCAAAATAGTATATAGGACCAAATGGTCATAGAAAAAAACGAAAGGAGCAACAACACAAAAGAAGATGTTACTAATCTTCTTCGTCGAGTTTCCCTTCAGCTCTTAACTTTTCGAGGAGTGCTTTCTCTGCAGACAAATCAACGGTTTGGTATTTTACCTCTTTGACATGTTCGAGTTTTGCGCCTTGCTTGATTTCGCGCTTAAGTTCTTCTGTCAGAGATCCTCCTTTACTTTCTCCTTCGCTCACATCATTCACCTCGATATCATGGGATGTTTTCCGAGCTCGTTCTTTTGTGTCAAATTGACAGAGTGCTATTGTACGGAGTACTGCTTACTTCTTATCCACAACACTGCCGACAGTAACTGAGCTGTAGCTGATTCGTGGACTTTGTTTGAGTCGATCAGGAATTGCAGTGCCTTTTTCATCGATGACGAGTTCGAACCCCTGGCCGATTCGTTCACCGGTTGAAAGTAGATATCCACTCCGCGCAACAGTGTCTGCCAGTCGTAATGCTGTTCGTCTTTCAACGAGGCCAGCACCCTGAGGCATAATCATTCGGATTTTCTTCGTGGTTTTGTCGACTTCACAACGGATGCCACTTGAGCCTTGTTTTGATTCGACAAATGTTCCATCTTGGTATTCGAGTACAATCACGGGCATTCACCTTACGCAGAGAAGCGTTATACAGAGTGGTCTTTCCCCTGCTTTCACACCGTCTCTGCCTTAAACAAAAATCGGTTTCGATTATTAAAAAGGTTTTGTGCCTTTGATTCGGCTCACAGTTGAAATTGCGTAATTGGCAACGGACTGTGAGAACATAAAATAAAGAAGGAGGGACCGAGACAGCAGTTCAAAGAGAGGCTGTCACGGTTAGTATTGTTCATAGACTTTGTACAGAAGAATTATGGCGACACCGGCAATACCAACGAAGGCGATGATGAGTAAAGTATTTGCAGGATTTAAAGTGGGTAATGTGCCCTGAACTTGGTATGCAAGGTTTGCTGATTCCCTAATATTATCATACACATCTGTCGCACTAATTCGAAATAGTACAGCGCGGAATTCATGGCTTTGTAGGAGTTGAGGGTAAGGCGGAAGCACGACCTGGTAGACGTCATTACCCACGCTAGTCATATCCTGAGGTGGAAGCCAAATAATTCCATCATACGAATACTGAAGTTGTACACTACTGACCCCTGTTCCGTCTATAACCGTTGCATTGATGGTAACTGGATTATTTGTCGTGGGATTTCGTGGGAGATAGTTAATGAAGGAAATCACAGGAGGGGAATCTGCAACAGTATATTGCAATGTGATATTGTCCCAAGCGTTTTGTGTGTCATTCACATAAAGCTTGTAATCAATAACCGCCCGTTCTGGGAAAGGTGGTATCGCAGCTGTGAAGTTAGCCTGTTTGCTAGGTCTGCCGGACATGGTTACGTTAATCCACTGAGAACCGTTATAGTAACTTAGAATTACAGTATCAATTAACGCATCATCGGAGATGTCTCCAGTCACCACTACCCAATGGTCATCCGTGGGTGCAGTCGGATTCAGGTAGACATCTTCGATTGTTGGAGGATCAAAGTCAATGAGGAAGGGATCAGAAAAGGGACTCGTATTGTTCACAGCAGGTCGTCCACTTCGGGCAGGCGAGTTGAAGTAAGCACTGACATTGTACGATTCCCCAATCAGCATATCGCCTTGCTCGACATAGAAACTCACATTGAAAGGAGCAAAATACCAATTCGATTCAGCGGCGTTCCAGTTCAAGGTTCCGTTAAGCACTATCCCAGCTGTTCCGGTTGAAAGACTGATGCTGAAATTCGATATATCAACATCTATGTCACTAAGATATCCAAAGATTGAATGCCAGACCCAATCGATGGTAATGTTGAGCGCCTGAATACCACGTCCAACATAGATGATTTGGGGTTGAGCTACTCGAAGGTAAGGTCCTCTGAAAGTGAAGGCATCCGAAACTCCCCCAAGCCCCTCATGAAACGGATATCGTAAGGAGTAATTTGCTCCAACACGAATCTTATAGGATTGACCTGGGATGAGCACAGAGATGTTTAACTCGTCGACTTCCCAATTTGTACTGGAAACATTATAGATAAGGATATTTTGAAACTGTGTGATATCTGTCGCGTTATCAACGTTCTGAAATATCAGAGTAGTATTCGCTTCATTGAGTGCCCCCCAAACCGAACTGGAGATATGCTCAATACTGACATCAATTGTATCAGAAGTATCACCAATGTAGGTGTAATCTGGGATGGCAGCAGTGATACTATACTGATATATGAATGGAATCGAAGCTTTTGTTGTATTTGTCCATGTCTCAATTCCATTATACCTTTCAAAGTAACAGCGTACATAGTAAAAGTATCCAATCGGTAGTCCAGCAGTTAATAATGAATAGTTCTCCACGGTCCATCCTTTGCCTGAGATATAACCGAGGTCGTCTTCAAACATCAGCGCGTCATTGGTGTTATTATGGACTCGGAACTTGTGAACAGTGAGATCGCCATCTCTACATTCGCCAATATCCGAAGCATTCACTAATAGTACAAGGACGTTTAGGAGAGATGAGTTTCCATTTGGATTTGCAGGTGTGTAAGGCTCGTTGGAAACAAGTGGAGTTGTGGCATTCAAGTCTGTAGGTCCTGGGAGTGGTGGACCTGCGGTAACTACGGCCGGTCCTGTGGGTGTATACCCGAACAGAGTAGGCGATAGTGTTAACGTGAGAATGATAACGAGTAGCGATAGTCCTAGGATTTGGCGACGCACGATCTGTCACCCTTAATGAGGATAGAAGGTCAAAGCCGATGTGATTCCTAAAAAGATTGCGGTAAGGCACACCCTAGAAAGAATTCCAGATATAATCGGAAATTAAGAGGAGAGAGATTGAAGATGGTTGACACGATTTGTGAACGCTAAGACTTTCTGTTGCCAATCATTCGTGCATAGATGTGTGATGCTGCAGGGGTCCACCATAAAGGAAAGCTTGCGCCTCAGTTCAAGGGGAAACTCCAGCCACCAGAAGATACATTCTTCAATCGCGTTTCCATGACTAACAATCAGAACAGTACCAAGTTCCATCCTATCGAGTTTTTCGAGGAAAGGTGTTATTCTCTCATGAAGCATGCGCCAGCTCTCAGCCTCAGGAAAAGGAACCCAATCAAGTAATGGCTCCGTTCTTTTCTGCTCCAATTTTCGAGCCTCATCAAGTGTCATATCCACAGCGATTCCCCAATGCAATTCACGTAACGCCTCTACAGCAATTGGAGAAATTCCTATAATTGAACCAATAATCTGTGCAGTCTGCAATGCACGCTCTAAATCACTGGAATAAAAAGCAACGGACGAATTTGGAAGTAGCTTCTTTAGTTCTTGTCCGGTAAGTTGAGCTTGTTGCCGTCCTAATTCGGTGAGAGGTGTGTTCGTCCATCCTCCAGTAAGACCTTGAACATGATGAACTGATTGTCCATGACGTACAAGAATAAGTTCTTGCATTGATTCACCAATAGAATTTCTAACAAGCTAGATTAAGACGTTTTCCCGTTCAACCCTTCGATGGGTGAGACCGAGTGAGGTTGCAGCTATTGTGCGTCCACCGAATAATTCTGCATTAGTTTCATTACGATATAGGGCGTCTGCCATTCGGGCAATGGCATCGGCTTTCATAATCCCGGATCCGCTGGCACCTGTTACCACTATGACACCCGAATGTTCATAAACCAATGGAATCGCATCAACAGAATAGGAGTAGGCACCTGCCCACATATTAGTGGGGCGAAGATTGGCAAAAGATGGGAAGTATTTGCTGAGTACGGGATAAATGCTCTGTTCATAATAAGCGCGTTCAGCGTTGTAATCGTCATCTTCCATGTTGTACTTGTAGGCACGTCCCACCTTATCAGCGCAGCCAATCCAGAAGGATTTTTCTTCAGGAACTCCTCGCATGTAAACTCCTCCTGATGGAAGAATTGTGAATGGCATGAACCCTGCGTCACTGAATTCTTTAGTGAAAAGTAATTCTTCGAGAGGAGGGTGATCACTACCTGCAATGATGAATAGTTGGCGTTTCTTTGCTTTCACATAGCTAGGTATACCAACTGGGTCCAGAAGGGAGTTAGTCCAGGGACCCACGGCAAGCACCACTTTGTCAGCTTGTATTGTGCCTTGGGAAGACTGAATGCCTGTGATTTGTTTATTTTGCCAAACAAAGGGCTCACCAGGAAGCCCAAGGGGCGGCTCTGCTTCCAAGAGCAACTTATTCACAGTTAAATTGAATCTTGGTTTTACCTTGGTGAGTTTCAGGAATTCGTCCTTATAGAATTGGACTAAGAGACTTGGATCTAAAACCCCGCATTCAGCACCAAAGAGCGCATAGTCAACAGGGTTCAGCTTCATGATTTCAGCCTCATCATCGTTAG
>JABXGS010000008.1 GCA_016550425.1 archaeon | reverse complement strand
TGATTACTTGAAACAATTGGGTGTCGAGTTTCAATTGAATGCATTTATTGGTCAATTATATTCCTTTGATGACCTTTTCAAAAAAGGCTACAAAGCCATTCTACTTGCTTCTGGGGCAGGACTTCCACGTTTTCTCCCGGTTCCTGGAGTGAACCTTGTTGGAAGCTACAGCAGCAATGAATTCTTGACACGAGTCAATCTCATGCGTGCCTACCAATTCCCTGTTTTTGATACACCAATTATTCGAGGGAAAGTCGTTGCAGTTATTGGTGGGGGGAACGCCGCTATGGACAGTGCCCGTACCGCTTTACGACTCGGAGCCACAAAGGTCTACATCGTTTATCGTCGGTCTGAAAATGAAATGCCTGTTCGCCGAGAAGAATACCATCACGCTCAGGAAGAAGGGGTTGAGTTCCAGTTCCTGACCCAGCCCATTGAATTACTGGGCGATGAGCAAGGGCGTGTTAAAGTGATGAAATGTCTTCGCAATTGCCTTGGCGAACCCGATGAGAGTGGGCGCTGTCGACCAGAACCCATTGAAGGATCAGAATTCGAAATTTCTGTCGATACAGTTATTTTTGCCATAGGCGCTAGTGCCAATCCTTCGGTGCCTAGTTGTACCCCGGGATTAGAGTGTGACCGATTGGGTGATGTCATTGTTGATCCTGAATCTCTTGAAACCTCCATCGCCCATGTGTGGGCGGCAGGCGACATCACTGGAGGCGAAGGCACCGTTATTGCCGCAGCAGGCGAAGGAAAAATTGCTGCACGGAATATTCATCAATATCTTCTATCCCTTTAACACCTCAAAACACGCTGTGTTTCAGTCGAAACATATTTATTGAGTTAATCAAGGTAAGCCGTTAAGCGTGCCTAAATTCTTGGCGCGTAATACAAAGCTCCAAAAGGGTGACCATCTAATGACAATCTACAACCGACCTGCCCAATGCCAGACTACGCCGACCTCCACTAGTTCGCAAGGTGATGACGATGGGGATGGCCAACGGCCGCTCACTAGAGCGTACTCTAATCTGGCGGGTCTACCGCGAAGCGATGCCCGTCTTACTCTTCACCGTCCTAGCGGAGCTATTTGCTGGCTTTCTTCTTTGGCAGCTTGATATTGCTACCCACAGCCTTATCGGTCTTTTCATACTCATTCCAGGTCTAATGCAATTACGGGGCAATATCTCAACTAGTCTCGCCCAACGCCTAGGCTCGGGTACTCATCTAGGCACAATTTCATGGAAACAAGGCCTAAACCAGCCACTTCGTGCCAACATCAAAGCCGCCTTTTACCTTGTTCTCATTATGTCTACAGCATTAGGAGTTGGCGCATGGCTCGTCTCAGTCTTTATACAAGGAATCGCTCCCCGAGACGGAATCCCTCTCAACTTATCCCACTTTCTCACAATCGCATTAGTCACCGCTCTGCTAGCAAGTGTATTTCAAGTAACTATTACTGTAACCGTCTCACTACTTGCCCATGCACGGGGTCTTGACCCTGACAACATCACCATTCCCCTTGTGGCTGCAATTGGTGACATCATTACCATCGCCTGTCTACTCATTGCCATCTCAGTGGCACTCATTGTATTTCCACTACCACCACTCCTATCCTGAGGTGAAGATAATGGTTGAATACACTGTCCGAAAAATCCTCACCGAAAGCCTCCCAGTCCTAGTGGTAGTTTTAGTCTTCGCCCTTGCGGCCGGACAATTCTTAGACAGTGCCATTGAAGGACTACGGATTATTTTTCCATTTATCCTCCTCATGGTGCCTGCTTTCATTGACATAACCGGGGACCTTGCAGGAGTGGTTGGTGCACGCGTCACAAGTCATCTCTACACAGGTGAACTCGACAAAGGCTTCCGACCATATCGCCTGCTCCTTAGTAATCTGCTTGCCATTCTCCTCGTCTCCGCAACTGCTTATGCTTTCCTGGGCCTATGCGTAATTGGAATAACGATTGGCTTTCAGACAATAACAGGTATACTGGTGATCCATTACTTTGGGTTTCCCCATTTATTCGGTGCTATAGTAGCTGCCGGAGTATTGGCCACACTTGTAACAAGCCTAATTGGCTTATTCACGGCGCGACTGGTCTACCGCTCTGGTCGTGACCCCGATAGCATTATTCCCCCACTCACCACCACCGTTGGTGATCTCTTAGGTATTGTTTTCATCGCTCTCGCCATACTTGGTGTAGGCACAATGATTGGTGTTATATAATTTATAAAAAGAAAGGGGGAGAGAAGGAGCAGTACGTCCCTTCTCTATAGGATTTATTCGAATCCAGATTCTGGCATCTCTTCCGCTTCAGGTTGAGGTTCGGATTCCGGTTTGGGTTTTCGGTGTTTTCCTTCAGCAAAGCTGACTATCTTCCACCCTGGCCACCGCTTCATTATGTAGATGTGAAGAAGCATAAACCAGAGTAGCCAAAGAACCCAACGAACAGGATTCTGCGTAGCAACCAGTGCGGTCTCGCCAATCAATATAGGTGCAATGAACCAGAACAGAATATACGCGACAATCGCAAAGAACACGATAGCTAAAGTGCGTAATAGGTTATTCACTGCAGGGTGGAATCGGGTGGGTTTGTTACTGAAGTAATAGGTCCAGATGACGATCATTAGTAAAATCCAGACAGCAATCTGCACTGATGTAGCGTGGTACTCAAACATGGTGCCTGATACATTAAGCCCAGGAAGCAATGTTGGTAGAATCAGATACGGCATGAGGTAGAGTGAGAATAGCGCACCAAGAACGATAGAGCCGATTAAAGCGCCAAGTCCTATCCATGGTTGCTTCCCAAGACGATTCCACGGACCATACTCATAGGTCATCAAGGTCAGTAGACCAAATACAATGATCCACTGTGTGAAGTTTAGTGAAATGTATGCCCCCCAATTAGTGACTCCGATGATGGGGTCGTAGAGAGCCCAGATTGGGACCGCAGTCCATATAGTCCAAGTCACTACGGAGGGTAAGGGTGGTACGGCGGTCAGAATCTGATAGGGCCAGTAGAGGATGAACCAGGCGATGGCCGTAATAATCGCGGCTACAGTGAAGACGGCAAATCCTCGTTTGACGGGCTTCAGTTCAGTGAAAGGCCAGAACATTCCGCCTGCGACCCAGATGGCTGCAAAGGAGAAACCACAAGATAGGATTGTTCCCATTGCACTAGCAGAGAGGAACACAATCATATCGGGATCTAGGAAGATGGGATCTGGCACGTTCATGAGTGCAAGTGGACTAAACATTGGAATCATAAAGGGTCCAACGATAAACCAGAAGAAGACGATGGCTAACGCTACGAGGAGGATATTGATGATGATTCCCCACATTGCATGACTGAAGATGTCTCTGAAGCGTCCGTAGGGATAATGATCAAACCAGATCTGCACAACAACAGCAAGGATTCCAAATCCGGCAATGACTGAGGCATACCAGGTATAGAGCCAGTTATGCACACCACTGAATTCAATTCGTGGATCGACTAATACCCACCAGATGATGAGGGCAATCAGTAGGATCAAAATGAGATTAACGAATCCGGAGACAACCCAGTTCCATCGGCGTTCTGTGACAACAGGACGCCATACTTGATTCTCTAAAGGTTGTTCATCTGACATAACGCAAACTTCCATTGAAGGTGTTGTGGGTTCTCTTTCGTACGCTTAAGATATATAAGCGTGAATAGAACACCCCAATTTACACCTCAACAATCTCTAAGAGGAGATTTTAATGCCTAAAGTCCAATTAGACGATGAACTCACGCTCTATTTTGAGGAAGCTGGACAAGGGTTTCCCCTATTACTCATTCATGGTTTGCTTAGCGACTTGACGAGTTGGAAATATCAAATTAAACCTTTTTCCACCCGATATCATGTAATTGCTGTTGATTTGAAGGGTTTCGGTAAATCCACAAAGCCTCAATATGAATATCGTGTTCACTCTCATGCAGACGATCTCCACGCTTTACTGAAACAGCTGAATATCTCCCAAACTCATGTTTGCGGACTCTCCATGGGGGGAATGGTTGCAGAAGTCCTCGCTATCAAGTATCCCCAACTTGTGAAAGGGTTGGTTCTCGCGGATTCCGCTGCAATGATTTCTAATGATGCTATAACCGAACGACTCACCTTAATCTCAGAGCATGACATGAACTGGTTTGGTAACTATGGTGTCAAGAAAATCTTGCGTCTGGCAGATAAGGAGGCAAAGGAGCATGTGCGAGAGATGATTCGTCGGGTCGATCGGACTGATTATCGATTAGCTATCATTTCCACAGCAGGATTTAACATCGCAGATGACTTGAAAAAAATCAAATCCCCGGTTCTCATTATTCAGGGTGAAAAAGATCAAACAGTGCCTATGTGGCATGCAGAGCAGCTGAAAAGCTGGATGCCATCCGCTGAATTCGTTGTCATGAAAGGTGCCTCCCATATGACACCGGTGGATAATCCAGAAGAATTCAACCAGCTTGTTCTGAACTTCCTCGCCAAAGTTGACGAAATGGGCTAACACTGAGCCACGCAAGGTGATGTGGGACTATCCATGATGAATGTTTCTCCCCCAGAGGATTGGACCTGGATAGGTGATTGGTTAGGACGACGTGCTTTGCTTTCATCTGACCGCGAAGCTTTACTGGACACAACAACGAATCGTCGCTATTCGTACTCAGAGCTTAACGAACGGGGGAATCAACTGGCACATCTTCTAGCCAAGGAGTGCGACATCGGCAAGGGTGACCGTGTGGCTTTCCTGCTGAATAATCGCCTTGAATGTATTGATGCCTTTGCTGCGTGTGGAAAACTTGGTGCCATTCTGGTACCTCTTAACGCTCGATTAGCCCCCATCGAACATCAGGAATACCTCACCAATATTGCACCTACAACACTCATCTATGAAGGAGCCTTCGATTCCACCATCGAAGCGTTTCACTCTAACACACCAACCCTCACTCACCTACTAGCAGTCGACAAATCACGCCTAACTCAAAGTCAGTCTTATTACACGCTCCTTAAAAAACAGGCACGGACATCGCCCCCTCGACCCACTATCCGATTCGAAGATCCGGCTTTTATTCTTCCCACTGGGGGAACTACTGGGTTACCCAAAGGCGCAGTTTTGTCCCATCGCCACATCTTCTGGAATGCCATCAACACCGTGGTGTGCTGGGGATTAGGCCCCACTGATATCTGCCCTATCATCTTCCCTTTATTCCATACCGGAGGCTGGAACGTATTACTCATTCCACTGTTCCATGTCGGAGCGCGTGTGCTTTTATGGCAGAAATTCGATGCCGTGGATACTCTTCGACGAATTGAGCAAGAGCGGTGTACAATCATCATTGGCGTCCCCACTATGTATCATATGATGATTAATTCGCCAGAGTTCGAAAAAACCGATTTCAGCTCAGTCCGGTTCTGGTTGAGTGGTGGTGCTCCATGTCCTCTGTCGATAATGGAGGCGTTTTGGGCTAGGGCGCAAGAATTTGCCATGGGGTATGGTCTGACCGAAGTGGGTCCCAATAATTTCTATATGCCTCCGGGGACATCGAAGGAGAAGCCGACATCCGTCGGATTACCCTTCTTCCATAACGAGGTACGCGTTGTTAACGACGCTTTGGAAGATGTTAAGCCTGGGGACGTTGGAGAACTCTTACTTAGAGGACCACATGCCTTCAGCGGCTACTGGAACAACCCGCAAGCAACCCAAGATGTCATCGAACCCAATGGCTGGATTCACACAGGAGATTTGGTTCGTCAAGACGAAGATGGGTTCTTCTATATCGCAGGTCGCAAAAAAGCCATGTACATTTCTGGCGGGGAAAACGTATTCCCAATCGAAATTGAAAGAGTCCTAGATGAGCACCCGGCGGTTGATCAGACTGCAGTCGTAGGAGTTCCGGATGAAAAATGGGGTGAAGTAGGTTGCGCTTTTGTTGTGTTAGAGAAGAATGCTGAAGTCACCGAGATGGAGCTCTTTGAGTTCATGCGGTCAAAACTTGCCCGCTATAAAGTGCCAAAAACAATTATATTCCTACCTGAATTGCCCCAAACCAGTGCTGGTAAGATAGATAAGCGAAAATTAGAGCAAGAAGCCCGGAGGAAATAATTGTACGGAGAGATACATCCTCACCTCAAGCATATCGTGTCAGGGTAAGTGTAGGACTTTGAGAAATCTTGGTGAGAAGTTTTTGAGTATCTGAACCGGTAAGCTTGGTTATTCCTGTTCGTCTTCTGGTGGGGGCCAATACCCCTGTAACTTGCGAAGGAGGACGATTTGACCTATATGATAGGCATTGTGTTGAAATTCAATGATAATGTTTCTACCAAGGGGTGTATTGTCAAAACCTTTGAGGAGCCGATCAATATCGTCCTTTTCTGTAATCTCTTTTAGCTTGATAAGATGATCAGTAAAACTCTCCACAAGTTCATTCCACGCTTTTTCAGTAAATACTGCACCTTCAGGTAACCAGTCTGTCCCTTGAATGGCTTTCCAATCAAACTCTTCACCCTGAACTGCTCGAAATGCCATATCATGCCAAAACACAATATGGTATAATTGATCCCAAATCGATCGTTCATTCTTGATTGGTTGTTGTTTTGCTTGCTCAGCGGTGAGTCCCCGAAGTGCTTTCAAGACATCATAATGGGCATATTTTCCGTAAAGAGCATCTGTAAATGCCTTGGTTAACCATGGATATTTTGTCATGTTGGAAACCTCAATTTTTAGGTAGGCATGGGATTATGTTAAACATAAAATAGACTTTTCCCTTCCTGCAAGTCATTTAACCAATATCCCCTTGCTCTTTGCCTAGAACTGAGGTCATATTCTTGCTTACCATTTATAATGAATGGTTCCGAGATGAAGATGGGCGAAAAGTGTTACTCCGAGGTATCAATCTTGGAGGCAGTTCCAAGGTCCCGTTTAAACCAAATGGTGCTACTCATCTGAAAACCGATTTTACTGACTATAATATCTCGTTTGTAGGTCGCCCCTTTCCACTCAAAGATGCAACAAATCATTTCTCACGTATCCAACATTGGGGGTTCAATGCTCTCCGGTTCATCGTGACCTGGGAATCAATCGAACACAACGGACCCAAAAACTACGACAAAGAGTATCTCGACTACATCGAAGAAGTGTTAAAAATCGCCGCAGAATTTCAGTTCTATATATTCATCGATCCTCATCAAGACCTCTGGAGTCGAGCTTCGGGTGGCGATGGTGCTCCTATCTGGACCTTTGAAAAAGTGGGGCTTGATATTACAAAATTTGATGAATCTGCTGCAGCATTTGTCATGCAACATCGATATGACCCAAATAATCCCGACGCATACCCCCCAATGGCGTGGTTACAAAATTATGGGCGCTTCGCTACCTGCACAATGTTTACACTCTTTTTCGGAGGTAATACCTTTGCGCCTAAATGCACAGTTCACGGTATTCCCGTTCAAAACTTCCTTCAAGATCACTATCTTAACGCCTTGAAGCAGGTGGCAAAGCGTGTTCGGGACAATCCCAATGTGATAGGTTTTGAAGCAATGAATGAACCCTGTCCAGGATGGATCGGTCAACGTGTGGATGGCGCATCAAAACTTATTTCCCGCGAATTGTTTTACGGAATTAATCCCTTCGACGCCATGGTAATGGCCTCAGGGTTTCCGCGTGAAATTCCTTATAGTCTTATCAAACGGTTTGCGGTGCGAGAGATTCGACGGGAAGTTCTGAATCCCAACGGGGTTTCATGTTGGCTTGATGGCTTCGAGGATATCTGGCGAGAACATGGGGTATGGGATGTTAACAAAGAAGGGTTTCCAGTCATTTTACACAACGATTATTTTCTGATTCAAAATGGAAGACATGTTGATTTCTTAGAGCAGTTCTTGTCACCGTTTATCTATCAATTTGCTGAGGGGATTCGTACGATTTGTCCAAATGCCATTATTGGGGTTGAACCACCACCAGAGGCTGCGATGCGTGGAGAAGCCTTCCCTCAAAACCCACCAACCAATAGTGTGAACTCCAGTCACTGGTATGATGAAATTGCTGTAGGATTGAAACGATTTCGTGGATGGTTTAGTTTTGACACCACTCGGAATAAACTAGTGCTCGGAACCAAGAATGTACAAAAGATGTTTACCCAACAACTAGCGAAAATTAAAGCATTATCCCATGAAATTCATGGAGGGGTTCCCACAATTATCGGTGAGTTTGGTTTATCCTTTGATTTAAACAACCGTGAAGGCTTCAGGCACTGGAAAACAAACCCCAAAAAGGCGTGGAAGAAGCATGTCATGGCACTCTCAATGTATTACAATGCAATGGATGCAAATCTACTCCATTCTATGCTTTGGAATTATTCTGCTGATAATGACAATACATGGGGTGACCAATGGAATCAAGAAGATTTCTCAATCTTTAGCATCTCACAACAGATTGATCCTTTTGACATTAACAGTGGCGGT
This sequence comes from archaeon, assembly GCA_016550425.1. The sequence continues at coordinate 21,113 of JABXGS010000008.1, read as the reverse complement.
CGTGGTACTGCTGGATTTTGCCGTCCCCACATCGTAGCAATTGCTGGAACACCTTTGTCAATGGGTTTTTCGATAAAGCAGAAAGAGTTTCGCTTGGAGTTCGATGCTGATCCCAAAATCAAAGCACCATCTATCATTTATGTTCCAGCTTTTCATTATCCAGAAGGATTTCAAGTTGTGTTATCTGATTGGGAACATATTGATACTGGTGATGACCAACTTTTCGGTTTTCGAGTGCTGAAACCGGGACATCATTCATTGGTTATTCAACCCTTGGACTAATCAAACCTGATAGCACATAAAGCATAAGAGGAACTTTCAAGCCCAAGTGGTTCTATGGTGATTTTTCAATGTCGGAAGGAAAATGTCAGGAATGTGAATTAACCAATGATTTCAAGGGCTGTGCCCTGAAACACGTAACTACAGCACGGAAACTAATTGTCGAGGGAAATCTTGAAGGTGCGGAACACCAACTCAGTTGTTTGGAACGGCATCTTAAGCAAATGTGATATTCGGTTGTTTAGCCCCATTTGATACAGGTCGACGACCAGGTATATCCGATTCCAGCGGCCGCTAAGCACACGAGATCTCCAGTCTTTATTTTGCCTGTTTTTAATCCTTCTTCAATGGAGACAATGGCATCATTTTGTCCCATGTGTCCCCATTCTTCAAAATATGTCGTTTGATCCATGGTAAGTCCAAGTTCATTGAGGACATACGTGAAAGCAGATCGTTTCATATGGAGTAAAGCCAAGTAATCGATATCATTGATTGAGTATCCACTACGGTTGGTGGCGTCTTTGACCACGCGAATGAAGTTCTGCATGGAGAGTTTATCCAGTCGAGCTTTCATACTCGGTGGGTCAGGGACGTCTAAGTATTGGAGTCCCTTTTTGATGGCTTCACAACTAATGGGTAATTCAGTGCCCCCAGCAGGACAATAGACATCGTCTGCAAAGGCGCCATCAGTGATAATCGAGGTTTCAAGCACCTGATTGTGCGGGTAATCCCTTTGCAGGATGGCTGCCACTCCGCTTGCCGCGAGGCTGAACATAAACCGGCTTCTTTCATTCTTGTAATTAATCAGGTCACAATTCTGGTATCCGCTCGCTAGTAAAACGGTGCGAACATCTGGTTCCGTTGCCATCAACGCTTTTGTTAGCCGGATTCCCCCCATCAGGGTTGCACATCGAGCGCTGAGGTCCAAGGCCCAGGCTCTATTGGCACCTATCTCATAGGAGAGTTTGACACCCGCTACTTGCATCGGGCGTTCAATAAACGTCTCACCTGTCCAAAGAACGACATCGATGTCCTCGGTAGATATCTTTGGAGCCTTTTTCAAAGCAGTATTTGCTGCTCGGATCCCCATGCTGACTGGGCCATCTTCAGGACCACCCACTGTTTTACTTGTAAGTCCAAATTTCGTTTTGAGAATATCTTCAGGAATACCGGTTTCTTTCGAGATGAAAGCAGCTGTATGGCGGTATTTTGGGAGATAGACTCCAGTACTAACAAGTCCCATCTTTATCGCTGATTCAGGCATAATGACTCACCAGGCAAAGGAAAGCCATGGGTTTCAGGTTGCTTAGAAATCCTTTGTGCCTTAAAAACGTGATTAGCTTCCAAATTTAGATTATCTATTGGTTTGATTTTCAAACCGTTGCCGAGTATCCTCTTCGGTGGTTTGGATATCCTTCCGGATACTGCTGATAATAGGGATTGTTACAAGGGCACCAACGAAGAAGAAAAGGCAAATAATAACAAACGCAGGCGAATAGAATCCCGCGAAGAAAATAACTGCAATCGTCGGAACAAGTTGGGTTCCTATAGCTACCCCAATTACGTGAGCTAGCATATTCAGAGAGAGAGCCGTACTGCGAATTTCGGGAGGATTAACGTCCCCTGCACTAACATAAATCAGAGGGGTTATTCCAGCGTCAAAAAGAGTTCCCACAAAGATGATAAGAAAGAAGACAAAAGTTGCAGGATTGAGAAATAGGTCCCATATTGTTGAAGAAGGTGCAACTGTGAAGGGATACAGACTAGCAATGATGAGTATTGGGCCAGCAACTAGACAACAAACTAAGATGAGGTAGGCGCGTCCTCGTTTGTCTTTTTTGAAATAACGGTCTCCTAGTCGCCCAAAAACAGTTGTGCCAATAATTTGGCTAGCGAGGGCTAGGGTCATGAAAAGAGTAGCAACAAAAATACTAAGATTGTGATCCACGTTTAGCCATCGAACAGCCCATGCCCCAAAAGCGGCTGTTGGAATAATGGCAATTATCCCCACAACGATGAGCCAGATGTTAGATTTCTTAGACCACATACGCTGTAAATCTTTTTTATTTAGGGTATAGGTGTACACAACTCCTGTGTCTTGAAGGTCTAATAGACATTCTTCATATTGACCTCGTGGAGGTTCTCGAGTGAGAAATAGCAGGAATGCAGCTGAAAATCCAAATACTGTTAATATTAGAAAGGGTGTTTGCCAACCAAAGGTTTCAACAAGCAAGCCTGCAATAATAAATCCCAATCCATACCCTGCCCCCGCAGCAGTTCCAAGAATTCCAATTGTAGTCGAACGGTAATGAGCGGGAACACAGTCAATCGTCATTGAAAGGGAAAGGGGTCCTGCCGCTCCCACGCCAACAGCTGCTAGACAATAGAAGAGAAGCAATTGTAGGTATGTGATAGAGGGTAGGAGGATTGGAATGAACCAAAATAACCAGAAGAAGGTGCTGATGATAAGCAGATTTCGTCGAGTCGATCGATCTGCAAAATACGCCCATGGAATGGCGGCAAAACCCGAGATAAGAAGAAAGATTGTAACTATTAGGGCAATCCAGTCATCGGAAGGGACTCCTAGGGCGGAAACTAGAACACCTGTCATTGGTGGTAGAAGGGCGCTTGCTGCTGCAACAATAATTCCAAGAACAAAAAGAATTCCATACGTGACTCGATCGCGTCTACCCCATGGTTTAACAGGTGTTGCTGGAGTCGTAGTCTCCATGGTTGACCCTCTTGTGATTGGGCTAACCAAACGCTTACTCATTTAATGTGTTTCTATCATCTCACAGTCAGATTACGACACTGAGGACTTAATTGATGTGAAAGAATCTTAAGGAGATTCGCAATAGCCGGTTTCTAACAATTATTTTCTTGGTGTAGCTGATGGTGAACCAGCAAAATACCACTTTGCTCATTACGGGTGCAGCACATGGTATGGTTCATCTGTTAATGCTTGCACTTCCCTATATTACAACCAAGCTTCTTCTTGTAACTCCGATTACTCCGGGTTTGGAATGGTTAGTTGTCTTACTGCTTAATACACCTGCATACTTTGTGTTTGGTTTTGGAGCAATTCCAGCAGGTTTTCTTTGTGACCGTATTGGTCCACGTCTGGTAATCGCCATTGGATTAATGCTCTCGGTGTTTTCAGGGATTGCTTTGTTCTTTCTCTGGCCTTTGGGAATTGGTGTGATTGCATTCCTCTTTATGACCTATGCTTTCGGCGCTGGATTATATCATCCAGCAGGCACAACTTGGGTTTCAAACACCTTTGAAAAAAATCGTGGAAAGGCTTTGGGCCGTCATGGGATTGGTGGCAGTATTGGCCAAATGATGGCTCCTCTGATTTCTGCATTGATTTTAAGCACAATCTTTTGGCAAGCAATTTTCCTCTTTCTTGCAGCAATTGGTATAATAATCGCAGTAATTACTCTACGTGTCAGAGTACAAACCTCCGAAATTCCTGCATGGACAAATGATGATAAAGAAAAGGGATTAGGTTTCTTTAGTGCAGCATCGGTTGGTGTGATGATTCTTGTCTCGTTCATCTTCGCTGCTCGAGGGATGCTCTACCGTGGGACTGTTACTGCTTTACCGGTCTATATTACCCTCGAGTTAGGTGCACTACTAGTCATTGCTGGGTTTATTGGAACGCTAGTTTATATTGGCGGAATGTTCGGTCAAGAAGTGGGTGGTCGGCTCACCGATCGGTATGGCTGGCGTAAAATTCTAATTATAATGACTTTACTTACAACTGTTTCATTGGTACTCTTAGCGGTGCCTTATTCACCAACTATCTTTGGGGATTCATTGTTAATCGCTGCCGTTATGATTTTTGGTTTTTCTTTTTTTGCAGCTCAGGCTGCAAATAATACCATGGTTGCCCACCTGTCTAGTCCTGGTAGCCGTGGTAAGGTCTTTGGTTGGAGCTTTTTCACTCGTTTTGGACTTGGTGCCTTTGGCATTCCAATTATCACCATTAGCTTCTTCATCTTCGGAACCTGGGTTGCTGGATTCTTCATTCTAGCACTCCTTGGGTTATTTGCTGCGTTCTTAGTTCCCTTTGTTCATAGACGTGATACGAACTCAATGGTTGAATGACTTCCTCTTTTCAGAAATTATTTAGCCATGAGTTAACCTGAAAACAATAGGAGACAAACGATGAAAGGTAACGGCAAGCCAATCATTGCAAACGACTTGGTGCGTAATTTCGGAGAGACGGTTGCAGTTGATCATTTATCCTTTGAAGTTCGTGCCGGTGAAATTTATGGGCTTCTCGGACCGAATGGCGCTGGAAAAACTACTACGGTCAAAATGGTCAGTGGATTACTCCCTCCAACTCTTGGGCAGGTGAAAGTATTTGGTTTTGATCCGATGGCACAGCCAATTGAAGTCAAGAATCGAATCGGATTAGTGCCTGAGGAACACATACTCTATGAGTCACTGACTCCCCGTGAATTCTTCAATTTCATTGTATCCATTCGTCAACTAGAACCGTCAGAGCTTATAACCCGTGTTCCATCACTTATCGATGCATTTGAATTCGAGGAATATTATGATAAACCAATAGCTGCGCTTAGTCATGGGAATCGACAAAAGGCTAGCATCATTGCTGCCATCATTCATGATCCTCCTCTGTTGGTTCTTGATGAACCCTTTAGTGGATTAGATGCCCGAACTGCTCGAGTGTTCAAAGACATTCTTAACATTCATTTGGAAAATGGTGGAGGCATTTTGTTTAGCAGCCACATTCTTGAAGTAGCTGAAAGCCTTTGTAACCGAATCGGAATCATCGACGATGGTAAAATGGTCGCTGAAGGCACCGTGGATGAGCTTCGCGAAATGGTCAAAGCCCATGGGTCACTTGAGGAAATTTTCCTCCGTGCTGTTCAACAAGATGCTGAAGTCGCTGAAACTGTCCAAGCACTTCGAAAAGCGTTAGCAAGAAATAACAATCGGTAATTTATTGGGTGGTCCAGGATTTTTGACTGATCTTCTAGAAGAGAAACAGAACATTGGTTGGCGTCAAGCTTGGAAAATTGCTGGAACGATTGCTTTTGAAGTTCAGTTTCGTTCCGCTATGTCAATGAGTTCCGGTGCAATGACTCAGTCTGTTGAGCGAACGATTGAAAAAGCAAGAAGTAATGCTCGAGTCAACAAAGTAATGGTTAGTATCTTCATTGCAGTTTTAGCTGGTGTTTTTGGGATTATTGTCTGGGGGACTCTGAGCGGCCTTTATGGCACACCAGCTGAATATCAATGGATAACTGTCGCATTCACAATTTCTATTTTCTGCCTCGTTGGCTTTGCCTTTCTTGTTTTTTGGGGAATTATGGTTTCCACTTCTTTCATATCAACAAACGCGGCTAGCATCGGTCATTATCTCCCTGTATCTCGTATTGATACCGGAAAACTCGCCCTCTTAGCTTATATTCGCCTATTCGATGCCCAGATGATATCAATCATCTTTAGTTTTCCATTAGCTTATGGGGTGGTGATATACCTTGTTTCAGGACTCGTTTATTCTGCCATTCTTGCAACTCTCGCCTGCCTTACTGTGTACCTAATCACTGTCGGTATAGCAATCACCATAATGTTGCTTCTAGCTCTGTACTTTTACACTCGGATTCAGTCGAGTGGAGGTTCACGACTTGGGTCATTAGTGCGTTTTCTTTTCATCCTTCTATGGGCGTTTGCTATTCTCAGCTTTTCTCTATCCTTCCAACTTCTCAACTTCATCATTCCCCTCCTTGAGGGCTTCGCCATCATCCTTGCGCCTTTTTGGCATATCCTCTATTTTGGCTATCCTTTCTCAATGGGAACCTTTGTTGTGCTTATCACTGGAATCCCTGGTACTCCTGCCTACTGGTTAGACTTCATCGCCGTAATTGTATATGGTGCACTAGCTTTCATTGGAATTCGCTGGTCTCGAAACTTCCTACAGCAATTAGGTTCGGGAGGTGTAACTGCATCTACAACTAGCATTGTTCGTCCAGTGGATATGAAAGTGAGTCGTGTCGGAATTGCACTACTACGCAAAGATCTTCGGATTGCCTTTCGAACCCCCGGACAAGCCATGATGTTCTTCTTACCCGTTCTGATGATGCTTCCAATCTTTTTACAATTCATCTTAGATCTTGGTGTAGTACATGTCTCCGACATCATTTTTTTAATCACCATTCCCACAATCACCTTAGGCTTCTTCTCAATCTTCTTCCTCAGTGTCGAAGCCCGTGGAATGGCTTACACCATGACTCTCCCGCTCCCAACTGAACGTATTCTACGAGCAAAAGCCCAGCTAATTACTTTAATATCCCTCGCCATCCCCGTTTTCGTCCTCATCGCTTCTCTTTTCAAACCTTTCACTAATCCAATCTCATTCGCTATTGCCGCCTCAATGATTCCTGGGGTTTATGTGTCAGCATACATTTCCTTGGTCCTGTTTACACGTGTAGTTGGTGGTGGACGTCTAATTGGGTTTGAAATAGGACAACATATTGCTCAAATGATAATAGTTGGAATACTAAATACTATATTTGCCTTCATTCCCCTTGGGTGTTTTGCTCTGCTGTGGTCCATCATTTTCCTATCCGGATATCCTGTGCAGATTGCTCATCTTGTCGGTCTAGTTGGTTTATGGCTCGGAATTCTACTGAACTATCTCTTAGGCAAACTATTTGCTAGGTTCCTATTGATAAGCTAAGAAGACTCGGAAGTTGTTGATTTTAGTCAATCATGAAGCACTATTTCAGTAGAAAGGATTAGTCCTGTGGTCTTGCAGCCCGGAATTTAATGGAAATCCTTGCAGCATTGGTTGCTCTTTTGGTCTTTTTTCTAACTAGCACTCATACACAAAAGAAATCGTAGGCAGTTTAACAGAGCTTTTCTAATACAACAAACAGACGGTCCATCGTTTTATATAGGGTCTTAAGCCCTCGCTTGTCAGCTGCAGCTCCTTCCGCCCGTTTGTCTTTTGACCAAATTGTAGCTCCAAGGTTGGCTCCAAAGGCTCCTCCGCCCGTTGAAAAAATATGGTTAATGATATAGAAATCATGGATGGTCCGTAAGGTCGGTTCTTGCCCTCCAACGCGATCTCCGCCAACAGCGATTCCAACACCAACTTTGCCTTCAAAGACTTGGGGCTTTTGAACTAATAAGGCTCGAGTACGATCGAAGAGCGTTTTCAATTGGCCACTGATGTTTCCCTGATAGACGGGGCTCGCAAAGACAAAAGCATCTGCCCATTCAAGGAGTTGATAAACTTCTTCCATATCATCTTTGAAAATGCATCCCTGCTTTTTTCGGATGCAGTGATCACAATGTATGCAGAAATTCAATTTTTTGTCCATGACTGAGAAATATTTGGTTTCCACTGAACCTTTGGCTTCCAAATATTTGAGGGCTTCTTGTACGACAAAATCCGTAGCTGCCTTTCGTGGACTTCCCGAAATTCCTAGGATACGATAGGGTTTTCCACTCATCAGGGTCACCATTACATTGAATGGGGTTCCGTTGTATATACCTTATCAATTATCAAGAAGCATACACGCACAGGACTAGGAAAAGAAATAACACAAAAAAGCGGGAAGCACTATCATACAATCTATTTCGGAGTGATGATGGATGCCGTTGAAGTTTGCTTGGGCGATTACTGGTGCAGGCGATTACATGCGCGAATCGGTTGAAGTTATGCAAGAAATCGTATCTCAGTACAAGGCGCAGATTCTCGTCTTCTTAACTAAGGCTGGAATGCAAGTCATCAAATGGTACAAACTGCTCCCTGACCTAGAATCAATTTCTTCGCAGATACGCACCGAAGTTGATGCAAACACCCCTTTCATTGTAGGGGCGCTCCAAAAGCGCACGCATCAGTTCATCGCTGTGATGCCCGCAACGGCTAATACAGTAGCAAAACTTGCTTATGGCATCGCTGACACCCTTGTGACCAACGCGGTTGCTCAAGCCATGAAGACCGGTGTCCCGATTTATATATACCCTGTTGACCAAAAACCAGGCACTGTAACCACTGTGCTGCCCAATGGAGAAAAGTTAGATCTAATGACACGGAAACTCGATTTAGAGAATGTCGAAAAGCTTCGAGCTATGGAAGGGATGATAATCTTGGAACATCCTTCCGAAATCAAAGATCATCTCCAGAAGTATCTGAAGTAGACGGTTTTCCTTCTTATTTGAGGAATCCAGCTTCTTTTAGGAGCTTTTGGGTATCTTCATGGATTTCTGTCAGCATGAGTGGAAGTTGAGTTTTGGAAAACCAATCGCCTTCTCCAACATCTGATGCAGGTTTAAATTGACCATGTTGAACCCGAGCAACAACGTCCAGATACAAGATATGTTCCTCAAGAGTCCCTGCAGCACCAAAGATAAGCCGTTCCATGGGTCGCACCCACTGTAATATTTTAATCTCTAACCCAGTTTCCTCACGGACCTCGCGTTGCACACCAACTTCGAGCGATTCACCAAATTCGAGACGACCACCGGGACAAATATATTTGCCCTGCCAAAAGCCACCTTTTTCGAGTACATGCTTCACTAATAGAACTCGATTTTTTTCATCAAGAATCACGGCACCTACACAGGGAACGATTTTGTTCTGCATATTACCACGCTCAGGTAGGAATTGGGATTCTATTGATTTAGTAAGAGAAATGCTTAAATTCATTTATGGCAGAACGCCACCTAACACCTAAATACTTAATGACTGTAAAATAATTACGAGGTCGTTTACGATGGGAAAAATCAAGATTGCTCTTGCTGGCATTGGCAACTGTGCCAGTAGCCTGGTTCAAGCCATCTATCATTACGGAAATCCCACAAAAGCAACGGAAAGTGCTGGACTTGCCCATCCCATGATCGGGAATTATGCTGTAAGTGATATCGAAATCGTCGCGGCGTTTGATGTCCACCAAGATAAAGTTGGAAAGGATCTCAGTGAAGCGATTTTCGCTCATCCGAACAATGCCCCGAAATTCACAGAAGTTCAAACCAAGAACGTTGTAGTTCAACGTGGACCCACGCTTGATGGAATTACTCCGGAACTTAGTGAACTTGTCAAAGAAAGTACGGCGAAACCAGTAGATATTCCAGGTGTGCTAAAAGAAAGTGGTACACACATGTTGGTTGGACTCCTTCCTAGTGGGGCTAGTGAAGCTACATACCATTATGCAGGCGCTGCGTTACAGGCGAAGTGTGCCTATATCAACACCTCTCCCGTCATGTTGGCTAGCGACCGGAAATGGGCTCAACGATTTCATGAAGAAACACTCTCGATTGTCGGAGACGATTTAATGAGTCAAGTAGGAGCTACAGCTCTTCACCGTGCTCTTCTTGATTTTTTGGTTAAACGTGGTGTACATATCAAGGAAAGCTATCAACTTGATGTGGGGGGAGCCACCGAATCCCTCGAATCCTTGACCCGGGCCAGGGACCAGAAACGCTCGATGAAAACCAATATTGTCTCCAAGGAAGTGCCTTATGAGGTTCCCATTACGGCAGGATCAACCGACTATGTGTACTTCCTAGGTAACCGTCGTGAAAGCTACTTCTATCTTCGCGGTCAATACATTGGAAATGCTGATTTCAAAATTGATCTTCGCTTAATTAGTGAAGACGCTCCAAACAGCACCTCGATTCTTCTAGATATAATTCGGGGAGTTCAGATTGGTATCGATCGGGGATTTACAGGACCCATTGACGCAGTGTGTTCCTATGGATTTAAAGCGCCACCTCATCCTTATCCGCTCTCACTAAGTGAAACGATATTTGAACATTTTATTCGCAGCACACGTCCCATCTAGGGCATTCTTCAGTCTAGCGTCTTTTATATTCCATGAGGGGAAACGCATACTCTATACCCAATTGTGGTTTGAGTGTGCCTATAATGCGAATTGGAATCGCTATGAGTCGTGACCGCCCCAACTGGCCCGTTCGACGACTAATTCGTGCCCTAGCTGCCCAGTCTTGTGAAAGTGTGACCTTCTGTTTGAAGAATCTCTCAGTGCACATGGATTCTGGGAAATCCCAATTTCTACTTCCACGTCGACGACCGCTAGACGTGTCAGGAATTATTCTTCGAAGCATTGGTGGAGGTTCAACAGATCAAATTACTAGCCGGATTTCAGTACTTGAGGCATTGGAATTCTCCGGCATCCGTGTTTTTAACCGAGCTTATAGTCATCGACGTGCAAAAGATAAACTCGCCACACTAGTCTGGCTAGCACATAATGGTATTCCGATTCCTCGAACAACCGTTACAGAACGACTAGCTGTCGCGGTTGCAGCAACCAGACGATATGAAGACATCGTGTCTAAACCCCTGCGGGGTTCTCAGGGGCAAGGCATTTTCCGATTACAGGATCCTGATTTGGCATTCCGCATTTTCAAGATTCTACAAACCGAAAACCAAACTATGCTTATTCAAGAATTCATTGAAACTCCCGGTCGAGATATTCGGGTTTTTATTGTTGGAAAACGGGTCATTGGTGCCATGTACCGGTATGCGAAGCCCGGTGAGTGGAAAACCAATGTGTCACGGGGTGGCAAACCTCAGGCATGTCCACTTTCCTCTGAACTTGAAAAACTCGCCTTAAAGGCTGCAGACGCCTTGGAAATGGATTTTGCAGGTATTGATATCCTTGAGGATAACGATCAGTTAGTCGTTAGTGAAGTCAACGCGGCTCCCAACTGGAGTGGATTACAAAAAGCGACGGGCGTCGACGCTGCTGACGAAATTATCTCCTACATTCTCCAGGAGCTAAAGGGTTAAAGAAAAAGAAGCTGGGATGGCAGCAACAATAGGCTGCGCATCCCAAGAATCATTGAAGTTAATGGTCCTTAACAAGGCCAGATTGGTCCATCTGAGCGTGGGTCCATGTTGTTCCGCACCTTCATTTTTCGCTTGTAGGTAAGTTGTGTCTGGAACCGCGCGGAATTTGATTAGTTTAAAAGCGTTATGCCAAAAACCATTTTTCCCGATACTATTCTTACGCCGTGAAACCCCTTACTATGGCATTTAATCTTTGTTTCCGTATTCAGGTGAAACGAAATGAAATTCCAATGCAGATTGGAGAAAATTATTCAAGCAATATTCGATGTACCAAAAAAATCTATCAGCAAGACGGATTTTGAAACCTTCAGGCTATTTCGAATTATGTTATGCTGAATTTCATAACAGGAAAGGGGCGTCTTCTAGCTCTAGGGAGCGCACTCAGAAGGTTAGAAAAGTCATTCAGTTGTGGAGCTAGTCCCCATAGCGCTTAAAAAATGGTGAAATCACGCAAACAAGCTTGCTGGAGCGAGAACATGCGGACTCCAATTATAAAATCCAAAAGCAAAGGTTGATTTCACTAGCTCTGATAGAGTATGGAATCCAACGCATTTTGGGCGGCTCTATGGATTCGCATTTCTCGCTTCTTATAATTACTAAGAAGTGAACTAAATGATTTGGAAACTAGCCTCAAAATTGCTTCATCGAATAAGTGTGAAACCTTTTCTAAAAACACTGGAGGATCCTATAGCTGCCCAAGAAGACTCACTTAAGCGTTTACTGAACTATGCGGCAAATACGCATTATGGAAAAAAACATAGATTCAGTGATATTCGTGGTTTTGAGGACTTGGTGCAACGGATTCCAGTTAATCAATATGCTGATTTTGAACCTCTGATTCTACGTGAACTAGAAGGGAATTCAAATGTGCTATATCCCGAACCCATTGAAAATGTCATGGCTACCAGTGGCACAACAGGTGAACCAAAGCTTATCCCTTATACACATACGTGCAATAAGTCCTGTGCGAAGTTACGAATGCGGGTTTTCGCATTTGCTGATTATCTAAGGCCGTTTTTCCATGGAAAACTTCTAGTGATGGCCGCCCCGTCCGTCTATAAGCGTATAGGTAAGTGGGATGTGGGCTTTGTTTCAGGACATTTAGCAAAAAACGGAAACCCATTGCTTTCTCGAAAAATCGTACCCAAGGGAGAAGTGTTTGATTTACAGGATTGGGATCAAAAGTTCCGTGTTTCTATCCAACAAGGAGTTGAAACCCGCAATCTCACGGGGGCAGCAGGCATAACCTCCTTTGTCCTAGCGGTTCTCCGTCGGACGAAGTATGAATCCTATGACTGGTTAAAGGATGAATCAACCCTCTCAACAAAAACGCAGAGAGTTCTAGATAAGGCTGTTAATGATGGTGGTAGTCTTGATTTACGGACTATCTGGCCTGAGTTATCCGTAATTGTCAGTGCAGGAGTTACTCGTGATCTTTATACTGCAACTATTCATGATCTAGTTGGTGATGTCCACATTCATGATTCCTATTCGGGTACAGAAGCCATGTATGGTCTACAAGTCTTCCAAGATTCCGATGGTGTGGCACCATTTGTGGATGATAATTTCTTCGAATTTGCTCCAGTTCAAGATGGACCACTAGCAGCAGATGTTGAAACAATTCCACTAAGTGATGTGAAAATCAATACGCCCTATCGTATCGTCATTAGCTCACCCACCAGTCTCTGGAGGTATGATGTTCATGATCTTGTTCAATTCACTTCACTGAATCCTTTAACCTTCAAATGTCTTGGAAAAAGCGAGAATGTGATGAACCTTAGCGGAGAGAAAGTTACAGAATGGGATGTCAGTTCCGCACTAACCGCCACGTGTGACGACCATGGAATTCAACTCCGAGAATACGTTGTTGCACCAGAAATCAATGCATCAGGAGCCTCCTATCACATTTTTGCCGAACTTTCCAATCGGCCAGAGGATCTTAAAAAATTCACTCAAGAATTTGATGACGCTCTACAAAACACAAATAACTTATACCAACATGTGCGACACGCAGGAACCTTACAGCTCCCTTCAATCCATGTTTTAGCTCCAGGAAGCTTCGATCAATATCAACAGCATTGTTTGCAGAACGGCGTTTCAATAGCTGGGCAAACCAAGATTCGGCGAATTATAAAATTTGAAGAAGTAACTACTAACCTGCTACCCACAGTGACACAGCTAATTGCCTAGCGTAGCTTTTGTTGGCTCTTCAATTTGGCTAGCGAATTCGAAATTGGAGACTCTTCGGTTAGGTTGGTGTGGGTGAAGTTGAAGCAACTTGGCTTTGTTTCGCCCATCCTGGTTTGACAAGGAAACTAGTTGCCAAAATGGTATATCCAAGAAGGTCAACAAGTTCAGTAACCCAAACTAGGTAAACGAGACCAATTACTTGAAGAACTGCTTTAATCACCTGTGCGGTCATAAGGATAATGACTCCCAAGACTAGGACCAGGCTGTGGACATCAGGGAGCCGACGAAGCCGCCATGCCCAAAGAAAGGTGATGATGAACACAATCATGATAATTGGTAGGAACGCAATGGCAAACAATTGTGCTAACTCCATTGTTGGGGCAAGTGCAATTGCTGTGAAGAAGGTAATTGCAAAGATGGCCATTAAGATCCAACCAATGCGCATATTCTCAGCAAGCCAAATGCGTATGATAATGAACAGAATCATGAGCATTGAGACACCGGTAATTGATGCACGAAGTTTGAAGAGTTCAAGGGTAAAAACAGCGAGACCTGAATGAACAATTATCTCCATGCATTCACCAAAAGCGATGAACGAAATTGCTAACGCGATTAAGAAAGGAAAATCAGTATAGAATCGACGTTCTGCCTTCCCCCATTTCCAAAATAATAGTGCTGCGAGTAAAAACAGAACAGTGACCTTAAAGATTTCAATTATCCAAAGAGGATCCGGAGAGGGAAACTGCATAGGGTTTCTCACCAGGGGATGGTGGGGTATCAGTAATTCGTTTACTCTTTTAAGCATTTAAACTCCAAATATCTTGATGGATTGCTGGCTGTCCAATATTAGATCAAAATAGTTAGCGTTCACACTAAATCAGAGGCGACTCGGCTTTGGTTTCAATTAGGGATTTGTGACCTACGATTTATGTTGGCTAGTCTTCTTCTTGGATAATTCCGGCTTTCAGAGATAGTTCGTAGATGAATTCGTTTGTTTCTGAAGGAGCTCGAAGTAACGTTTGGTGGATATTAGCGAAATATTGGTGAATTTGATCAAATTGGTTCAGGAACCTTGGATGTGGGCTCACGATTCCAACTAGGCGGTCAAACTCTTGTAATCGGTTTCGTACATACTCGATGAGGTTGTTAAGTCCCCCCCATGTAAGATAATTAGTCTGGCCCAAGGTGATTATCGCTCTTGCAGTATCGATTAGGAGAAAAGAAAGCGCCCAGGGTTCTTCTGCGGCCTCGAGGTAAGCTGGGAGTGGCAGCTCATAGAGTAGGGTTGTGTGCTGATATGACACACCATTAGTGTATCCCCTTTCAATGAGGAGTTGATCGGCAAGATACGCCCTTAGGCGCAAAATTACTTCAAGAGTTAAAGAATAAATCGTGGGATCACTATCAGTGGGATCATGAGGGATTCGAGGGTTAAGAATGGATATTGGCGAAAGGCGTATAGGATGGCATTCGAGATATGGGGGGAGCACCATTTCTGGTGTGTTGATAGGCATGTAATAGGGGTAATCTTCTTCTGTGTGGGCAAAATGCTGAGCATATCCTAATGGAATGAGGTATTCGATATTGTGGCGGCTTTGGGGTTGTAATGGGTCTGCGACCAGAACACAGGTATCTCGGTTGGACCATAATGGCATCCAAGCCATATGAGGCCAGAGGGGGGGTTCTTCATCCTCTGAGGGCATAGAGATAATGCGCAGTCGCATATCGTTACAAAATGCATCTTGAACACGTTTGATGGCTGCCCTGTACTGTAGGGTAACCTCTCGATAACCTGTAGTCATGAGCATTTGATCCAAGGCTTCATCTCGAAGACCATATCCTTCGCTCAGCCCTTCCAAGGGTAATAGGGTGTTTGGTTCCATGGTTATCACGGGGGTGCGCGGAATTTAGTTTTTTTATATAGCTTACGGAGGCTAATCGAAAACTAATTTGAACCAAATTGTGATTATTCCCATTCTTTTAGGATGAGCGAGGTCTCCATATCCGCGACGCCTTTTACTTCTTCGATTTTTCGGAGTGTCTTCACTCGGGTGCTGCTTAACGTACGTATTTCAATCCTAATTAGGTAGTCCCAAGGACCTGATACTGCTGAGACGCGGCGAACTCCGTGAATATGCCGTAAAGCATCCATGATGTCGCCTGTGCCAGGTCTTAGTTTCACAAACACATATCCGCGTAGAGTGGCGCTTGATAAAGCGATGATTCCAGCTACAACAAAAATTGTGCCGGTGAGTTTGAGCATCCAAGACAAGAAATCGGTCGCTGGGGGATTGAATATTCCTGGCAACAGAAAAGCGCCAACCATTGTTAATGGGATACCCAAGATTATAGCTATCGATCCAATGCTTTGGACGACTGACATTTTTCCTCTTCCTAACGCTTGTAGGTATGCAACGAGTGAAAAAAACGTTAGAGAGACTGGTAATAATAACCAGCCCCAAATTAATGGTAGAAGGACAATGAGTAATGTGATAACATCTGGTGTTATGAAGGGAATCATGAATACTGTCATGATGGTGTTTAGAAACAGTAGGATCCATAACCGTAAATTTAGCGAGTCTGTGGTTGTGTTCGGTCGAATTTCCGCACGTTTCGCCCGACTTTGAAAGAATATACTGAACGCAATTCCACCTGCCCATACCGTTATCACGAACAACAACAAATAGGGATTAAAAATTCCTACTGGGGTAATCCCGACCAAGATGACTCCAAAAGTGATGGCAAGGATTGAGAGAGCTTCAATGGAGCTAGGCCAATCCCGAATCAGGATTAAGTCACCAATCATGAGGTAGATTAGCGATAATCGTGAGAAGGGAATCACTGCTGAGACATCCGAACTTTGACCTGCAACATAGTAATAGGCGAAAGTGGCGATGCCAGAAAATAGTCCCGCCAGGATAATGTCGCGAATAATCTTCCGAGACGGGAAGGTAATGTGGGCAAAGGACCGATCAATTATGGTGCCCACGCTTCGACGTCTGGCACGATTAGTGGGAATACTAAGAATGAGGAGTAAAATAACGGTAAACAATAACGCAAGCCACTGTTCTGAAAGAGCAAATGTTACAGATGCATAAATACTGGGAAGGAAAGGGTGGAAAAAAACTCGGTAAATAAAGACGTCGAAGAAGACGGAGAACGCATACAATACGCCCGATATGAGGGCAAGGAAATAGAAGACGGTTTTCGCTTGTCGGGCGCCGATGAGTTGTTCCATCGCTGCTCGCAAGCTCGTTCCCCCCGCTTCTCTATCTCAACCTTTCTCTAGAATTCCTTTTCAACAACTGCTGTAGTGACGCTTTCCAAGCCTTGGATTTTGCCAATATGATTGACTGTAAGATTATACAAGGCTTCAAGGTTGGGTAAGTTAAGGCGCGCAACGACATCATATTCTCCTGTTGTAACCGTAATACTGGTCGCTTCCTTCAATCCCCGCAAAGATTCCACAACGTTTTGGATGTGTCCCATAAACACTTTGCACAAGATATAAACTGAAACTGACATTGAGTGTAACCTTCCTTTCTGGTCTCTGATGCCTTCACCCGACACACTGTGATTAAAGGTTTTCTTCTCTTCCCTGCTCCTAGGCATTTGAAGGAACTATAATTCAACGATTTCAAAATATGATGATATTTCATGCACCAACTATATCCTAACAAGTTGCTCAGTCATTACTTCTATGTTCATACAATAATTAATAAAATCATCAAGGGCATAGCGTTCACTTCCAACACAATGCTTTGCTTTGACTTGAGCTGAATGGATTGCTAATAGAAGTGATTCGCGCAGAGCCATTTTCACCGGCATTCCTGATGCAATATACTGGGAAATCAGTTCTAACAATCCCTTCGCTAAAGGCAATGCTGGCCCTCTGGCTTGTACTGCGACTCGCCCCAAAACGGAATAAATCAGCCAATGAGATTTTGTCATTCCTTTAACCTCCGAATTCTCAATTCTAGGGATAAAGACTACTTAAACCACACACCACATAGGCGGGCTCTTTCGAAAACAACTATCATCGAGTTTCTGTGTTCAGCTCTACGGAATCTTTACTGAACGGAATTCTTCGATCAGCAGAGCTTGCATTGCCGTTTTTCGAGTATCTTCGAATTTTAAAAACTGTAGTCTTTATCATAAAATTTTGGATCAGTTATTACAAGGAGGGCTAGCTTGTTCAGATTTCACGAGATATTTCTGAACATACTCGCAAATTTGTAGTTTCTGAACCTGCCAGTAAGCAATCTGTAAGCAGTCTATAACCGGTCAGTGAAAATTACGTTCTTAAAAGGAAGCGGCTTTGTTTTTAGCAACTTGATGAAGTGCTACACCTGTAGTTTTTCCGAATGGTGCTACTAATAGAAATCCTTAAAAATTCTTCAAATGCCGCGCGCAACCGTTATGACCCAAGTTGAAGCGAACCAAGTTAACCATGATTCTGAACTGCTTGTGAATACTCTCTGTCAGCACGAGTTCGTAGTCTTGCCGACAAGAGGAAATGGCTCCTACATTGCTGTTCGAACATATCAAAATCATGGTGCTGTTTGCTGCGATATCCTTGTCTTTCGGTTAGTCAAAGAAACTGGTATAGCGCTTAGAAGAGAGGTTACTCTTCTTATACAAACGTTAAAACATCTCCAAAGTCAACTTCCTGATAGTCCACACCACTTAAATTCCAACTTTCAAAGCCATGCCATCAGCTTTCTTGGTAAAAAGGCCCATGTCCTCACATACAGCACAACACAACCTCTTTATTGCCAAATGGTTCCACTAATCCTCTATCAAACCGATGACTTTCTATCATCCATTAGAGACCATGTTACAGCCTATCCAGCCCAAGTGATGCATACCAACAATCTTGACGAATTTCTAACCCAAAATCTTCCCCAACGAACTTTTTCCTCAGACACCCAAAGCCCAAATGTTCAGGAGCTTAAGAAATCCTATCAAAAGCTTGGTCTTTCCTTGATTATGTTCCCACTATTTCTCGGGCTTTCTGGAATCCTAGCTAGTCTTGGCCTTTTTCCAATCGCTTTAATAACACTGACTCTGGGAATTGTGGGACCCATTATTCTCCTTCATCGAGCAACGAAATTATTCGAGCATTTTCGAATTAAAAATATGATTCCCGTCCAAGCTGCTCAACCCCTTGAAACCTCAACTCTCCAAAATCACCAGGATGAAATTCAGTCTGAAACACTACCTTCTCTCGTGCCTTCTTCTTCACCCACGTCTACCCCTGATAAGGCAAATACTGAATTGGCTATATTCCCACCGCATCGACGTCGGAAGCAAAAATCGGAGGTTTTCAATAAATAGGGTGAGAAGATGCAAGCAACTTTTGATCTCTTTGTCTTGGCAATGTTATTTGAAGCAATGGTCTATATTCCCCTTTTTCTCACCGCTAGCTTGGCTCTGATGAAATTCATCGATATTCTAAGCTGTCGTCTTGGGACCCTTATCCGCTACCTCGCATTTCCCGGTATTGTGCTTCATGAAATTTGTCATGATCTTCTCTGCCGCCTAACCGGTATTCCTATTCTCGAACATCGTATATTTCTTGGAAAACACGAAGGAGTTGTAGGGGGTGTCATCGTTGATGTAGATAAGATTCAGACTTTTACAAGCAGTATTCTTGTGGCTTTTGCTCCCTTTTTCATACTCGCGTTTGGTTTGTATCTGTTAATTTCCTCCTGGCATGTCCTCCCTATGCATCAAGGGCTGGTTATCTATTTCGCCTTCTGTTTCTTTATTGGTCTATCACCTAGTAAAGCAGATGTCCAACTTGTCATCTCTGTTGCAAAGAATCGACCTAGTCAAACATTTCTGGAACTACTGCTACTTTCCCTTCCTCTTATCGCCGGCTGCTTATACCTGATATATAACTCACTAACCGGCGCAACGTTTTCAATCATCCTTCTTGGTGCTTTAATTATCGGTAGTAGTGTTTTAGCCCTGATATTATGGCAGCTTCTCAAACCACACCGAAATTCCTAAAAAACAACAAAAATCCACCACACCCTGAACATTGGCAGTGTTCTCACGTGATACATCATGCTTAGTGAAATGAAAAGGCTCCGACCTAAAAGGAAATCCCAACTGCTTTCAATCCTTTTCATCTCTTTATTGGTATTAATTAGTACACTCCTTCCCATTGCAGTTTCGGATTCCATAGAAACAAACAATAAACAAATGAGCCAGAATCAAATACGAAATTATCATCTCGTGGTTAAATCCTGTTATGGCAATCTCTCAAACTCCTATCGGGGTATTGTAGAACTTGTTCTGAATTCAACGGATGATCATTACTACCTCGGTTCATTAACTTGGAACCTTACATGGGATGAAGGAACCACTTGGACTACGAATTACGCCTCCTACACCTACAGTTGGAATCGCAGCTACGTGTTTGCAGGTCTCACCCTTTACACTGCTTGGTGGATCCTTCCTGGGCCTCAGTTAGGCGATCAGATTCGCATTGACGGCGATGCTCCTGCAACTAATAATTTTCTTCGCATAGCACCCTTTACGGTAACCGACTTGGTTTCACTCTATGTCAAAGAAGCCCCTTGTTTGTGCTGGCAACTCACCTATTTCTCAAACCAACCACAGTATGAAATCTATTACTACGAATTTCATACTGGTATTCTTATCAGTGCTACATCAATCCTAGTCGAAAACTCCCAACCGGTTCATGAAGTCTATTTAGCGCTCTCCTCGTCATATCCCGCCTTTCCTCAAATCCATATTCTCTTTCATTATTGGATAAACTATCAATCATTTATCATAGCCTTTCTTGGAGCCACATTAGTAACGCTTCTCCTCTATTATCTAATCCAACATCTCCTTCCAACACATAGAAAACACCCAATTTCCACCCAATGAGCCAAAATGCTTAAAAACGAACCAAAAACCCCGCTGCGCCAACCATTCACAAGAGCTTACAACTTATGTCCCGTTACAAATACTGTTTGCGTCATATTATTTTCCTTTGTCTTTTTCTTCTTCCTCTTCTTAGTGGTCACCCTCTAACTCTCTTCGAAGAAGCAGAGACTAGATTGGGGGCATTATCACCTCCCAACGAAATTCAAGCATACCAACAACCCCTTACAACCTCTTCTTCATATTCTCCTTATTCAGCAATACCCTTCAGAGAACTACCAGCACCGGAGAACGCACAATCCCTGCTCACTTTCGGTAATCTCATGCTTATCTATGGTGATTATGTAAATGAATCCCATCAGGAACCAGTAGAGGTTTGGGTCACTTTCTTTCAAAACCTAGGCTTCAATACCACTATCTCGCACATTAATAACCTAACCTATACCTCAGGAAATGATCTAATCATCGTTACACCGAGTGTAGGGACAAGTGATGCATCATTCGGCGTTAGCCAGAATGCAGCGGAAATTCTTAGTAATTATTCCCAACCACTTTTACTTCTCGGATATGGTCATGAAGTGCTAGATCGCCTTTATGGTTTTAATCCAGTGACCCACTTCATTCCCTCTGTTGAACGATATCTTTGGTCACCCCTTAATAGCTCTCAGATTTTCTCTCTTCCCCATAACATTCCACTAAGCAGTGGACGGTATGGGCTCTATTCACAACTAGTCCATTACGATGCCTATCGTAAAACAGCATTACCTGATAAAGCGGAAATTTTAGGAACAAACTTTGATGGGTCTGGTGTTCAGCTCCTTTGGTTCCGCAAACTCGTTAATACTCCCTTCATTTACTATTGGGGAATCAATCAAGTAGAAAACCTGAATAT
>JABXGS010000080.1 GCA_016550425.1 archaeon | reverse complement strand
TTACGGTATGTTGTGACACGATGGGTGAAACTGCTAGCCCCATTAATGCCCCATCTAAGTGAGGAAATCTGGGAACGACTAGGGAGTATATCATTTGTTTCCTTAGAATCATGGCCAACAGCAGACGATCAACTAATCGATGAAAAAATCGAGAAAGCAATGGATGTGGTCTTGCACACCATTTCAGATATCAAAGAGATCAAAAAACTCCTGAAAGGCAAAAAAGCTACAACAGCCCACATTTTCATCAGTCCTAAATGGAAATACGATGCAATGAAGAAGGTCATCAAAGCCAACGCAGCACCAACAGTCAAAGATTTGATGCCTATTTTGATGAAAGATTCTAAATTGAAAAAGCGAGGAAAGGAGGTTAACGAATTTGTCCAAGCCATTGTGAAAGCTGGAGGCTTTTGGACCTTCGTTGACAAACCAACTGAAAAGAAAGCCATTGAAGAAAACCGTGACCTTATTCAATCCGAAACTGGTTTTGACGTGAATGTCCAAGATGGAGATAAGCCAATTACGGACCCAGAGAATCGAGCTCCAAAGGCTTTACCAGGTCGTCCAGCCCTGTTTCTCGAATAAAAGTTAGGCAATTCGGCGTCCGAATTGTTTCGAAGATTCAGCCATCTCGTTAATAGGAAATTCATGTTGGCAACGAGGACATTTGGCATACCCACAATTACCCATTGTCGCCGAGGGACAATCGCCACAAGCCATAACTCGCCCATAGCTTGTATCAAATTGGAAGCCACATTGAGGACACTTAACAAGGGTCATTTGGATTCAACTGCGGCATCCTTCCCGAGCCTTTAAAAAAGGTTTTCGGACTGTTAGTCCTGCGCTCGCGTACATCGAATGAGGAGTACAAGTTCAAGGATAACAAGAATTCCGAGAATTGCAGCAATGATGATCACAGGCATACTGATGGTGAGGAAATTAGCGGCAGGGGGGAGCCCTCCACTGACTCCAGTAGCGATGACTCCCGTATTATAGGCCATGAGCCCGACATAATCTTCGAGTGCTGAAAAAATCACCCGAACCCATACAATTGGAACCCCTGAATCCGAAGACAGTTGTTGGGCAAACTCACCAGCCGCTTGAAGCTGAGCCACATCAGACGCTAAAATTAGACTAATTGACCCATTTTGTAGTGCTTGTTCAACTTCAATAAGCTCAAGGCCCGTAATGAAAACATTCTCATCTTCCATAAGGAGCCCCTTTACTTGGAGTCCTAAAGTTGCAGCGATGTAGGCTTCAGCGGGAAAAGTGATGATGACCTTCAACGACGATAGCTGGTGAAGGGCATTTTGTTCGGATATGAAAGCCTCAAGTTCAGCAACTTTAGAAACAAACTCGGAGAATCGGCTTTGCCAGTACTGGGAATATGTGGAGTTGAGTAAGCTACACAGGTTTCGAGTTGCATTGGCAATCGCTATCGCGTTTTGAGGTAAGAGCCAGTAACCATGGAGATTTTCGTTGCCTTCAGGCTGTAGTATACTTCCTGAAGTCTGTTGCTTTGAGAGTCCATGACCATGCAGCGGGAGTAATGTCGCCCCAAAGGACTGATAATCTTCGAGTGTAATGTATGGTTTTCCAACCTGTGTGGCGAGATCTTCTTCCCATGCAAAATGCCCCGTCAGAACGAGCATATCAGCAGCAGTAGCTGTATCAATAATCGCTTGCGTGAGAGTAAAAGCATGAGGTTCAATTCCCTCAGGAAGCAGAATGGACACCTCAGCTTGGGTCCCAGCAACTTCACGGACGATTCCACCCAATGGTTGAATCGATACAGCAATTTGAAGAGCAGGAGTTGATTGGGCGAAAGACGGTGAGAGGAATCCCACTGTCCCTGCACTGACAATCAGTAACCCAAGTAAACATACTATGTGAGCCTGGCGCATAGATACCACCTTAATCGCATGAGGAGAAGTTATTAAGTTCTTAGGCAAATGTTAATAATCCCGAATATTAATAATCTTTCTGGTATTTTTATTAACCAAAACTCTTCGTGGTGCTTAAATGCCAATTATCAGTATTTCACTCAATATCCAGGAATTGAATGCGCTCGATCGCCTACAAACCGTAGGAGGTTTTGCTAACCGATCAGAGTTACTTCGTCAAGCCGTACGCACTCTAGCCAATGAGATGCAAGACCTAGAAGAAGCCTCAGGGAAAATCTCTGCAGTGTTAACAATTGTATATGGGAAAAAAGGGAAAGGCATCGAGAGCAATTTTCTGCTTCACCGTCAAGCAGCCATCATCGATGCATTACTCCATTCCCACACAGTAAACGGAGAGTGCATAGAGGTTATTGTGGTGAATGGTCAGGCCCAAGATATTCGCGAACTAGTGAAGTCCTTGAAGGGTAATCGGAAAATCGTCATGGTGAAAGTGGCGATTATAGGAGAGTAACATCAGATGGCAGCAACCCCTTTAATTGAAGCACAAGACCTTGAAGTAAAATATCCTGACGGGGACATTGCGCTTACCAATGTCACTTTTTCGATTGATGCACCAACCTTCATGGCGATAATTGGCCCAAACGGTTCAGGAAAAACGACATTAATCAAAACCATGCTGGGGATTTTGAAACCGACAGAAGGATTCATTCATGTTATGGGATTCGATGCAAAGCGAGAGTATAAAGAAATCCGCCGAATGGTTCGATACGTTCCTCAGCGGGACCAAATTGAAGCCACCGTGCCCATGAAGGTAAAAGACATCGTATTAATGGGACGCCTATTGAAAAAACCACCCTTGCGCATAGCGTCGGGAAAAGATATCAAACTAGCCAAGGATGCGTTACGGAGAGTGAATTTAGAAGAGCTGTGGAACCAACCCTTCCCTGAATTATCTGGGGGGCAAAGACAACGGGTCTTGGTAGCACGGGCAATGGCTACAGAGGGCGAAATTATGATGCTTGATGAACCTATGTCGGGAGCCGATCATGATAGTCAAGTTCAGATTGTTGAAGCTCTCAAGGAATACTACGAAGAACATGAGGTTAACATCATCATGGTAACACATGATTTGAATCCAATTCACACCGTGGTAAAAGACGTCTTAATGTTGAATCGTACCGTGATGGGAGTTGGCCATCCCTGTGCGCTCATGGATTTAGAACTCTTGAAAAAAGTGTACGGTCCGACTGCAAAGATAGTGGAGTTGGCTGGGCACAAGTATTGTATCACACATGACTCGGGGTTTGATCGGCATGGTCATTAATGCCTTATTGGCAATTTTGTCTTCACCGATAATCCAGCGGGTTCTTCTAGCTTCGGTGCTGATTGCAGTCATTGCAGCTACTACGGGCACTTTTATGGTATTCAGAGGACTATCATTTCTCACTGCGGGGGTTGCTCATGCAGCCTTAGGTGGCGTTGCTTTAGCATTGTTTCTCCGAGCAACTGGAATTGCCCCTTGGTTCGACCCAATACTTGGCGCAGTCGTATTTGCCGTATTTGTCGCTGTAATGACAGCTTATGCTGGGGAACGTGGAATTGCACAGAAAATGGAAGTAGCCGTCGGTGTATCGTTTGCTCTTTCCATGAGTATTGCGGTTCTCCTCATGTATTATTTGCCTCCAACTATGGTTCCAGTTATCTGGGATTATCTGGTGGGAGACATCCTTCTCCTTGATGACCTTGATATTATCCTCCTCCTGGGCGTCGCATTTTCCCTCATTATCCTATTCATCTTATTCAAAAAAGAATTTGTCTATGTGAGCATTGATATGGAGGGATCTTCAGCACATGGAATGCATGCCCGAGGTTATAATTATCTGATGTTAATTTTCGCTGCAGTAGCAATTGCTTTAACCATTAAGGCAGTCGGAGCAATCCTTGTGTATGCGATTCTAATCGCGCCTGCCGCCGCCTCCAATGAAATAATGAAAACTGTCAATAATGTCATAATTGGCACCTTTCTAATAGCATTGGTTGCAATGCTTCTTGGCCTTGCTGGCTCATTTCCAATCTTTGCCTCACCAAGCGCCCTGGCTGGAATCATAGCAGCCCTGTCCTACATCATTGCAATCCAATTCAAACGATACAAGCGCTCCAAATGACACAACACAGTAATTCTTCAAAAAAATTCAACTTTACGTATAAAATCGGTGTTACCACGATTTATTAGCGACGCCACCTGTTGGTTCTTTGGAGAGACGAGTCCATGTCATCGAATTCTGATTATGCCCAAGGAATCGTTCTCATTAATGGTCGCGCATATCCCGCAAAAGAAGTGCTCCAAGCCTTGGAACGCCAAGCCATGACATCACTACGTGCCGTGGGAGACGAGTTATGGATTGGCAAGGAGCGAGTGCGCCCATTGGCTAAAACCACACCTGAACAAGCCATGAAATTAACCTGCTATGGTAGTCTTGCTTTTTGTTGCGATTTAACTCGTGACTGTCATCTTAGGGACCAAGCCTTGGAATTACTCGGAATTTCAAAAGAAGAGTATCACGAAATCCAACGAGACTGCCACCAGCAATTCTTACGGTATGGAGAACGCCGGTGGCCACAGGAACAATATCGTGCATCGGAAGCTGACTATTCTCGATCGCATACTTTTTCCGATGACCATACCCCACATGAATCCTTTGAGGCTTGGCGAGAACGGACATCAGCTAGTAGATATGGAAGTAGTCAAGAAGTAACCAAATCATCGAGTGCGAGTTCAGACAGTAATGTAGATCTGGGCGGACTTTTTTCAACACCAGAGGAATATAGTTCACGAGTCTTAACCGACCCAGATCCCTTCTCTGGGATAGCAAGCCGTGGATCCAAGCCTTCAAGCAGTTACTCCCATGACACGTGGTATTCCTCTGCTGGAAGTGCTGCAACCTCGCCTCACACGACTGCACAGGGTTTTTGTATCTATTGTGGTACCGATCTCCGAGAGGATAGTGAATTCTGCAGTCGCTGTGGGCGGAGCCAAAAATAGGAAGAACGAATGGCTTACATTAAAAATAGATATTACTTAGTTTTGGGGTATGAGCTAGCCTTTTTTCGCGAGTTTGCGTAGAGTGTCGATTTGTTTCGTGAGCTTATCTAAGTCCTTTTTCCAGCGTTGAATTTTCTCTATGTCAGCTTCAGTCTTATCGCCACTGACTGCTTCGAAATCTGAAATGCGTCGTTCCAGTTCGAGAGCACGACTGCTTAATCCTGCGATTCGCGCATGCACTTCCGGTGTAGGTGAAACGATTTCAAGCAAAGTTTTAACCGTAACGCGAATCTCTTCAAGAACGGTGGCTAGCTGCGTCATTGTTTGCCGAATAGAATGAAGGCTTTCACTCACAAGGGTACTCGATTCTTCAGTCGGACCCTTTCGACGGATAAGAAATAGCCGCACCTTGGAGAGGATATCAAAATATAGTTGAATTAGTTGCTCTTCATCACGGAACCAAGCTGTAAGCGGGTTCCATTTGGAAACCAGCCCGTACAACCCTTCAAGTTCTTGACTAAGTTGTTTGGATTCAGCGCTATCTTCGGCCTGAATGGCAGCTTTAATTTGAGGAATGAGGGAGATTATCTCGGCCTTTGCTTTGACCTCTTGGGCAGTAGCGATATCTGATCCCATGAGTTGACGATATAATTCTTCAAGCCGTTGAACGCTTTCGATTTCGCTCACACCAATTCAAATCCTCAACTTAGTAGTACTCGAATCTATGGAACTTGTGTGATTACCAACCTAGCCCTAATCGGATTTCTCGTAGCGATTGATAGGTAGTGGGATAACCGAGCATCGTATAAATGCCAGTTATCTCTGTGGCATCTGCGAGGGATTTCGCGCGGTTATACTCCGATTCATCCTCGAGAACCCAATGAGACATACTAAACTCAACCCCCGATTTATTAAGAGAGTTGATAAAGGAGAGATTTTCAACATAATCGGTAAAGTCTTTTGATCCTGGGTCTGGCAGGATTGGGGTCCATGGAAAGACTTCGATTGCAAGATGCTTACTCAGTTTAGCAATTGTTTCAAGATCCAGACCCAGATTTGTACGTGTACCAGCCACATACCCACTTTCGGAATCTATCGGATATGTTGGTATCACCTTTAGGTCGGGTTTTACTTCCTTGGCAGCGGTTACCAGTTGTTGGATTGTTTTCGACGTTTTTGCTACCCGCCATTCAATCCATTGGTTATATAATGCTGGATTGGCTGAAGGGTCTGCGATTTGAAAGGTGTGCCGGAGATCAGCATACTCTGAGAATTCGTTACGACAATCGTTGCAATAGCAGTAACTGGCGTGGGCGTATCCGAGGTTGCCCAAGAAGAGGGTTTCAATGGGGTTTTCTGCCACCTCTTTGATAACCGTCACCATATGCTTGATAAACGCTGGTTTATTCGGACAGACGAGGTTGTTTAGAGGTTGCCCGTCAGCCGTGAAGGTCTTGAATTCTTGATCTGCAGCAAAAAAGGCATCAGCAAACACGTTTAGGTATGCGCCTGCACGGATTCCCACTGCCTCGGTTGTATCGACGAATTCATCAAAGAAATTGGGGAATTCTTCATCTGCGGGTGCTACTTTGCTGGAATAAAATACTTTGCCAGACATATCCTTTGCAACAGCGACGACGTACTCAAGGTATCCGCCATAGCTGGCAAAAAAGTCGTCAAGACTAGTTTTCAGTCCGCGAGGATCCACAATGAGTGAAACCCCCCGGGTTAGGAGGTCCCGTATCTCCACAGTTTCCACCTACAAGATTTACTATAAGAACTGTGGATGGATGCCTCAATAAAGTTGTCGTCAGCTAGCCGAAGAAGGTGTCCAGTCTACGCATTCCTATAGTATCCAGCCACTCAACACCTAGCGCGTCCAGAACTTGTTCGAAGGTACTCTTTACCAAGTCCTTGTATTTGGTTACATCGATATCCTGAGGAGAAGCTTGCTCCACGGGTTTCACACCACCGGTGGTTTTCACAAAAGATATGATGTCACCTGCCGTCACCTCTTTACCTGAATCTTGAAGTTGCCGGGCTGCCTTCACATGCTGGGGGGTCGTTTTCGTGTATGCATCGAGGCTTTTCGTTAATTGGACACGAATCGCCAAATCCTCTACATCAAATTCCCGTCGCTCAAGCATGGTCAGCTTTTCACGGGCTAGGCGCAGGATCCGGTCCTTCGCTGAAGTAAATCCATCCGGATCTCGGACTTGGCTTAGAATGTCAATCATTTCCATGAACGCCTCTTGAAGAAAGAGTGGCGTATTCCGTTTCTTGCCTGTCAACCCCTTAATATCCACTTGCCCATCCTTCGAGACACCAAGATAATTCTTCTTTCGGCTTGACAAGGCCACATACCGGTATTCCTTCTCAACATCTAATTCCACACGGAGTTCCTGTTCACTATATTCAATTAGCTTCCTTAGCTGCTCTTGGGATGGATGGTCTAAGAACAAGCTATCAGTATCACCATACAGAACCGTTACCCCAAGCTCCTCAGCCTTTTCGATTGTCTGCGTAATCGCATACCTTCCCAAAGCCGTGACACTATTACCTGACCAGCAAGCTTTCCCATTTCGTCTGATATAAACTAGATGATTTTTTACATCGACGCAGTAGACCATCCCATTATAATCGATCCAAGATCGATGATCTACCCCCTTATTCTGCATTGGTTCTAGCATTTGGTATGAAATGTAAATATTATTGAAGTTTTCAGAATTAGTAATTGTCGAGGCATATCCCATTTTTAATATGAGTTCTTGAAAATTATCAGCCAAGGCTTTTGAAGCAGTTCCATAGGATCTCCCACTCCAACCATCTCCGAGCATCATAGATTTGAATAGAATACGCAATTGTCGTGGAGACAGGTTTAACAAATTTCTTGGAATAAACTTATCATAACTCTTATGAAATTGTTCAAGATACGAATATAGTTGCTTATTGTGGACTGTCAGATTTTTTTCATATTCCTTAAAGTCAAATGGCAACTTTGCCAACCATTTCTTGATTTTCGCTCGTTTATCAACATTGGATTGCGTGACTATAACTTTGTATTCTCGTGAATTACCTCCAGTAGCACAGCCCTCAGCTAGCCAGATGCCAAAGAATCTTAACCAATCATCCATCGAAATTCTGATTTGCTTTTCTACAATTTCCTCGAATTGATGTTCAGCTTTAACAATTCGTCCCTTTCTATCTCGCTTTTTAATTTTGGTTCCGACAAGTTTCTTTTTCTTAACTGGAGGAAGAATAAACCACTCTTGCTCTTTGCCTGTCCATTCAGCATTTCTTTTGTATTTCACATATCTTGGCATATCTAAAGGAGTTCTAAAGCCCCATCTGATAACCTGTTTGTAATTATTTTTTCCCCGCCAACCAACATACATTCTATGGTTAGGTGTTACCAACAAATCGATGTTACTACTAACCTGAGAAAACATTGGCCCCGAGTAGTATTCTGCAATATACTTTTGCGGTTGCTCATATACTAACTCACTACATTTTCCTAGTGTGGCAACTTTTTCATTTGAAAGCAAGTCCTTAAACAATTTCCATCCATTTTCTGTTAAAATCTCAGTATCATCCGAATAACATTCAGCTGCAGGGGCACAATACAAGGGAAAGTGACTGGCGCCTAGCACCCCATACTGGGCATTCAAAAATACTTTGAGCGCTTGCTCGACTACGCTGAACCAGCTTCTTTGTTCAGTGGGGAGTGTTTTGTCCTTTGCTCTTAATTTGAAGTGCTCAACACGAACGTCCCGTATAAGTCCAATGATAAGACTTGTAATTCCTTGCCTGCGGGTGCAAACCCAATGGGGTGTGCCGGGAACGAGGTTGTCTTTGCATTCAGGGTGATCGCACCGGACGGTTTCATAACTTAGATTGTAGGCTTTCATGATACTAGGATACAGGCTTGCAAAATCAACAACGGTGACGTTGAAGTGAACCCCTTCTTTGGGTTCGACGACGATAGCGCCCATGTATTTTTTACCTTTGATGATGGCTTCGGTGACCGCTTCGCCTTTAAAGGCGGCGATTTCGTCTTGGCGGGGGATGAGGTAGTTGCGCTGGCGGTGAGCATAGTAGAGGAGGCTGCGGATCCAGTTGGATACTGCGGTACGTGTTAGGTCATGCATTCCCTGACGGGAAATCCGCATTAAAAGTAGAATCAGGCCCATCACGAGGTCGTTATCAAATTGAGTTAGACGGAGTGTAAGGCTGGCATCCTGCCAGTTATACTGCGCCAAAAGATCTGTAGGAATTTTGTTGATTTGATCAGGAAGTTCCAATTTGCCTTCTCCTAAAAGGGCTTGGCTAATAGTCTCGAGACGAACCTCGCTGTATCGATTTCGAAATGCGTAAATCTGGATGGAGCGATTATGGAAGAACCGGTATAGGTCTATGTGTACACCATATTCTAGTTCAGCTTCAGGATTACCTCTAAAACCGCCTCGCAAGCGGATAGGATTGTCAGCCGGTGGGATACCGAGTTTTTTCGCGCGATTCACGAGATATTGGAGGTCGAAGTTGTCGCCATTGAAGGTTAACAAGATAGGGGTTCGCCAAAGGATGCGAAATACATTTTCAACAAGTTCTTTTTCGTCATCAAAAAATTTAGTAGTAACCGTATCGGGAAGGTTGTCCTGAGTGACATCTCCCTTGCCACGTCGAAGCATTAGGAGTTTGCCCATTCCACTGTCATCTGCAAAAGCAACTGAGATAATAGGTTGGGGGGCTTGATCGGGATCTGGAATACGGTCAATGAATTCTGATTCGACCTCAATATCGATTGCTAATCGTGGTAGGGAGGTAGCAGGTGTTAGGAAGAGGGGGAGATACTCCTCAATCAGTTTGGAGAGTTCTTTATCATCTTTGAATAGTCCACGTATTTTTGATGCATCTTCAGGAGAAAATTTCTGGGGTACAGGAACGAGCTTGGTGTCTTGAACACGATACATAAGCCCGGGTGTGAGCGCACGATCCATTGTGTAACATTGGGTGTAACGGATGTCTGCTTCCCAAGCATGGTCGCGCCCTAATTTTTCACGAATCGAGTCAGGACGGCCACCAATAGCCAAGGGGTCTCGTGCAACAATGATAGTGTATTCTTGTTCTTGGTCTCGAAGCAAGTTGTATTTAGAAATCGTCTCCAGTTTTAGAAAGCCTGGGTGGCTAATTACATCGTTTTGTTGGGAAAGATCATTGCGAGAAAAATCGGTAAGACAGTAAGGATGGTGTTGCGTGTTGTCAAGCCATTCATAAATTTGAGCTCTGCTAGCATCATAAATTTTGACTTTAGCGACACCGACATCACCTTGATAATCGATATTGATCAAGACTCCTGGAGGACCCGATTCAGGAGTCTTGGGAAAATCAGATGGGCGAATTGGCTGATTTTCAAGCTGTGTAAGAATGTGCTTTAAGAGAGAGAACCTCTTGCTTTTTGATGATGGTGGAGTTTCCTTGGATTCGGTTTTTGATTCAGATGTGTCCATCCAAGACGATAGATTCGAAGGCACGCAGTATCGCTTCCGCCTCGAATAAGAACCATCTCACTTTTTAGCCTTTAGCCCTTTGATAGAATATACTGTTCAGAGGAGAATTATTATGCCATCTTGTTCTCTACCATTAAAAGAACTCATCGTCGCTCGCTTTAATGCCGGCGAGGATCTTTTAGCAGCTATCAAAGAGGTTGTTATTGAACATCAGGTTTCGGCAGGAATGCTAACGGTAATTGGAGCCGTTGATCGAGCACATTATGGGTTTTATCATCCCCACAAGAAAGTGTATACGAATCTCAAATGGGCCCCCACAACAGAAACATCTCCTGCTCTCGAAATTGCTAGCTGCGTTGGAAATATCGCTCTCTTGAACGATGAGGTGGTCATTCATGCCCATATTACTTTCACAGGTGAAAAAGGTGAAATCATGGGCGGACATTTGCTTGAAGGATGCCGTGTTAACCCAACTGCGGAATTAACCCTTTTGAAGGCAGATGGTGTATTGCGTAGGAGGCGAAATGAGGAGCTAAATTTGGCTCTTCTTTCGATTTAATAACCGTTCTGATGTCTTGAGGCGTTGCCACGAAAGACATTAAATCATCATAAGAGTATCTAATTTGAGCGAGGTGTGATGGAACCTTGGCTTCGGCACAGCCTCCAGCAGGGTTAACTATCTCCATTAAGGAACACGAACATACACGATTGACGGCAGATAACACCATTTCCCGATTTGATCCACGTGGTCAAGTGTTAATCAAGAATAATTCTCGAAAGTATGCCGTATGGGATGCAGAATTAGAGCTAAACCGACAAAATCGAACCACTTTAGGAACTGATACCTTGGATATCGGTCGTTTGGATCCGATGACAGAGTGGGAAAAAGATTTCATCGTAAAAGAAATCGAGTCTCCTATGCTTTTACTCTCTGAAGCTCTTGATACAT
This sequence comes from archaeon, assembly GCA_016550425.1. Next base: position 5,045 of record JABXGS010000080.1, on the reverse strand, counting down.
ATTATGAACGCGTCGGCGTAAACAACGCCTTGGTTTTCGAGTATAAGATGCCTATAGAGATCAGTCTCAACCTTCGAAATCACTCAGGCGCAAGAATCCATGATATTATTGTTACAAAAGAAATCCCACCAATTTATGATGACATTGCGATTCAGAAAGCTCAGGTTGGTTCTGTAGAGTATGATTCTAAAGCCGGTCAAATTATTTGGAAAATTGCAGAACTACCTTCCGAACAAGTTGCTGTACAACGAATCCGTGCAACTATAACTGCTGAAGACACGGAGCCGAAGCCTGGTGGTAAAGTGCAAGCTTCGTATCGAATAACTGATGTAGTACGTAGTACACTTGTCCCAACGCTTCATGCATCAACGGAAACTGAGATCGGTGTTGAAAAGGAAGAGAATCCAATGCGGGTTGGGTTCTGGCGATGTAAAGCGTCTCTCCGGAATGCATCAGAGTTTCCACTTCGTCTTGAACGTGTGCAGGTTGTCCTGACAGCACCTGAAAATGAGGTCCTGTATGAAGGAAATCCGAATCTTCGGTTAGAACCAGGTGAAGTTTGGGGTCATGAATTGGAAGTGAGTGGAGAGCAGCCAGAATTTGATGTAATTGCCCTCTCGACTGTGGAAGCGCCAATTATTCGTGAAATTGTAGGAACAATTGAAAAAACTGAAACGGTGTTGCCCGTACTTCGCGTTGAAGGTAATAAGCGTGTGGAACCCCTGGAATTACTTGCTTGGGAACCTGCTCCTGTGTCTGTCACTTTGCAGGCAAAGAATACGGGTTCAATCGAGTGTGACGAAGTCACATTCATTGAAACACTTCCAGCAGGATTTGAACCTCCTGAAACCACGCAAATTCGTGTTCGGTTAGGTGATAAGCCGATTACTCGAAGTCTGAAAGTAGATGTTCGACCAAAGGACCGAGATTTGAATCTCCCGCATACCCTGAGTATTCAACTTCAAGATCTGACTGAAAACCACTCTCCAATAACCCCGGGAGATACCTTGACAGCCAATTACATCAGCATTGCACGAGCGCCAAAACCCAATCATGAACATCCGCTTCCAGTGAAAATTGAAGCCAACACCTTTCCTCCCGGTCCAAAAGCCACTGCCGAAATCTCTGAGACAATGGCCCCAGTCATCAAAATTCGTTCAGTGGTGCGAAAGCTTCGAAAGACTCGAACTGTGGCACCCACCTCCGAAGTGGGGGAACTGCTTGTTACGGTTACTTTTGTTAATGAGGGGGAAACTAGCCTCCATGATCCCGAGTTACAGGATCTAATTCCTCCGAATTTTGAATTCGTTGGTGTGCCACAAGGAACACCAGAACCAACTGCCCGTGAAACAATGAATGGCACAGTTGTCACTTGGGCTTTGCCTACGATGATGAGCCGAGAAAGCTTTGTTGGTAAGTACAAGTATAAGCCAAAGGATTAGGATCAATAATACCAGGTTTCAAGTTTTGGTTCTAATAAATCCCGTTGTTTGTCGTCTTTTGATGCAGGGCATACTGAACTGAGAGGACAGGTTTCCTGACACGGGACGCTGAGGAGGTGTGCAACTTCAAAACACTTCTTTGTACAACCTGTAACACAAATTGGATCTGATGCTAGGCAACACTGTCGTCCAAAATGCCAAAAGAAATCATCAAGCTCTAGTACGGATCGGGATGCGACTTCTCCAACCTTTGAGTAAGCAACTGCAATCATCTTTCGAAGTTCCACATCCGTTTCCAAGTTCAAGGGTCTTTGTTGACGTAGGTGTGTGGCGAATTGTGGTGCGATATTCACGATGCCAGTGCGAAGAGCTATCCGTGTAAGATGGTTATCAACTGGAATGCGAACTTGATCACCATCAGTTATTGACCAGAGATTACGGCGTAGGATGAACTTCAAGAACAGGTAGCCTTTCTTTTTTGCAGGGTCTTCATAGGCTTTGAATTGTGAAAGCAGTTCCATAAGTCCTGAACGGTGCATTCGAGTATCTGAGGTTACGCGATGATTTGCGGCTTCGAGTAAATTCAGGACAGAGCCCTGATAATGCATTACCAGATTAGATCCACTATTCCGTAGTAAAGCAGCTCTTTCTTGGGGATTTCGTATTGTCACTTGGATTGGCTCGTGGACAGTATACCAATCTATAACTGTCTCTGTGCTAATTTCAGCCATTACAGAAGGATCGAAAAGATGAGGATCGGCCTTAAATTTGCGTAGACTCAAATGCCAAAGGAGATCGGCACCTTGGAAATATTCTCCATCCACAATTCCTTCAAAACTTTGGTTTGGTGGGCTCGTTCGGTGATCAATACCTGTTACAAAGAAAAAGAATCGAACAATCCCTTCGGGTTGATAATCGGTGGATGGAAAAAGTTGGGGATCTAAGAATTGCTCAGCTTTTGGCTGGAGTTCAACAAGAAGCTGTCCAAGTTTTTCACTCTGGACATCTGAAACGGTCACTGAATAATCCACAGAAATTAACACACCCACCTCCCTCCAAATAGGAAGGAATAAAAGTCTTTGTCAGAAGAAAATCTATGACGAGTGATGTCTGATTTCAAAGAAGCTCAAATAGATGATGTATTTCGGCAAATGACTGAGGTCCTTGAAAGGACACTGAACCGTATCAGTGAAGTCGAGCAACATATCTCAAAGGACCTTGAAAGTATTCGGCGTCAACTAGATGCTGTTGGAGTCCTAAAAGACAATATTGCGAATCTCAATAATCGAATTGATTCGTTAAGTAAGAAGTTGACGGAACTAAGCAAATCGGAACCCCAGGAACTCAACCGTTTGATGATGCGGTCCATCGCAGAATTAGATAAACGCATGCAAATGTTTACTATCACAGAAGTTTTATCACGGCTTGAAACAGGACAGGCATTTGCACCACGAAGTATGACCGCTGCACGGGCTCCCAAAACAACCTTCGAACCCGAACCTAAGGCGTCAAAAGATGCCAAAGCACCTGAACCAGCTCCAGAAGCTAAAGCCGAAGTTGATGCAGTAGCAGAATCCACTGGTTCTGGTGAGCCATGGAAAGAGCGAATGCGTGAGAAATATGGTTTGAAAAAGAAACCGGGAAAGGTTTAACTCACTTCTTCTTTTGGATTTCAATGTAGCGCCGTATCATTCGTTCCATTCGGAGGCAGTATAGGGCATCTTGAGCAGCTTGGAGAGTATCTGAAATTAATTCTTGAACTTGAGCATCTGCAGAGGATGACCGAAGATCTCCTAAGGATTCAAACCCTTGGGCAATGGTTGCGGCTAGCTGAGAATAATGGGTTACGCTGCTACGTCGTTGTTCACGAAGATTAGAAAGCAGTTCCTGAAATTGGGGTTCGATAGTGTCTAATCGAGCTTTGACCAGTTGGTCGATTTGGTTGATTGTATCCTTGAGTGTTGATACTTCTTGAGTTAGTCCAGAAATTCTCGTGAAGAGGTTGTTAAAGGCTTGTGTTACAAAGGGGATTAACGATTCATCACCAGTAGCAGCTGGCTGTTCTGGTGGCGGTGGGGTTGGTGGAGAGGGGGGTTGATCAGCCATGTTTACTTGCCTCCTTATTTGCCTCCTTTCTTGCCGGATTCTAACTCCTTTACTGTTTTCAGAATTTCATCTAGATCAATTCGATTCGTGAGTTCGTCCACAATTTCAATGATAACGCGAATCGCTTCTTCGATATCTTTTAGGTTGCTGAGTTCTTTGGCCCGGTCAACTTCGGCAATAAGCTGTGTTTCTACTAGTTGACGTTGTTCGCGGAATGTGGACACGTCCCGATGGATTTCTTGAGCAGCTAGATTCGCTTGCTTTGCAGTCTGTTCCATCTGTGCGGAAAGATCCTGACCGAGTTGTTCCATTGCTGACTGTGTTGCTTTGAGTTGTTCGCCGAGGTCTTCAAGGCCTTTTTCGATTTTTGCTATGGCGTCTTTAACCATCGCTGCATCTGACATGAGTTCTCCTATCCTTCTTTCGTGTTTTTTGCGGTACCGAGCCAACTACTGTAAAGAGGTTTTTCAAGGTCAAAAACCTTGACTGTGAGGTGGGGGATTTGTGCTTTGAGATCCGTTTCAATCCGTGTTGGAAGACCAGGAAGCATTGAACCTCCTCCAGTGAGGACGATATTTGCGGCTAGTTCTGCGCGCACAGTAGTGTCTACACGCATTAATACATCTACAATAGCCTCTGTTAAGCCTTTGTCTCCTACCCCAAGAAGCGTTGGATGAAATAATACTTCTGGGGCTTGCCAGGGTAGCGGTCCGAGTGGAAGTTGTAGTCCTTCAAACGAAAAATCAACGTCGTCCTCAAAAACATCATTAACGGCCATGGGAAAGACTTGACAGTGAGTTTGTTTAATCGCCCGAATTGCTTTCTCATTTTGCGTAAGTTGAGTATAATGGGGGACTAATTCCGCTGGGGAGGTTTCGCTTTTATGGAGTAAGAGTTTCCGAATTTCAGCAGATACAAAAAAACTGCCTGTTACTAGGGGGAGAATTTGCTCTTCAAGGAGAAAACCTCGATAAATCGGAGTGACAAAGGTGCTAGTGTAGCCGATATCAACAATTAATCCAGTTTTTCGTCCCCAATGACTCCACGTTGATATCTGTTGAATTGCAGCATCAACCTGGTGGCAGCCTAGAGCCTCCTGGAGAACTTGACACAAATCATTCACTCGATCTGATGGAGATTGTGGAAATACCAACAACGTTAATTTGAGTTTATCACGTTGCTTGTTCATTGTGGGAAAGTGCTCTAACGCTAGAATGCACAGTTGTGTAATAAGCGAAGAATCCGTGGGAAGAAAACCGTCCTCTAAAGGAAATATCCACGCTCGACGGCCTGGATCTAATTCGAGAAAAACCGATGGACTGCCACTTGGGTTGGGATTTTTAAAAGCAGCAGGTATGACTATGGGTTCTGGTTGTTCAGGAAACCCACATTTCATGTAGCCACTACCCAGGTCAATGATAAGGTTGGCTTGGGTATTATTCACAAACCAAACCTAGGATACATATTTGAAAATAGTTTCTATTCGAAAGCTAATGT
>JABXGS010000079.1 GCA_016550425.1 archaeon | reverse complement strand
TATTTTGTTGTCCCTGCTATTTTCCTTTCTCACTGTGCCCTACTCTTTCATTGGCCTATGGACTGTCTTGATTGCAGCACTCTTTGCCCTTGTAGGGTTATTATATGCCGCGAAGGGCAAAGTTATGGGGATTTGGGGAAACTTTACAGTCGCAATCAGCTTCGCCTTTGGGCTCTTTTATGGAGCACTCGTCACTTACCTGTTTATTCCTCTTGTCATCTTTGTTTATTTCATCACCGCTGCAAGCGTTTTACAAGGACGGGAGATTATCAAAGGTATCGAAGACATTGAAGGCGATGCGCTACGAGATGTTCAAACCATTGCACGAAAATATGGAATACGAAAAGCCGCCATTCTGGCAGCACTCTGTAATTTCATCGGAATCGTTGGTTTCTGGTTACCATGGCTTGCCAATATTCTGGGTTGGAATTGGACAGGCCTCCTCTACCTGATTTTGCTAATTCCTGGTTCAATATGTGTTGCTATATCAGCCATATTGGTTCTCCGAAATCCAGAAGGTAATTCAGCGCGAGCCAGTTTCTTTGACAAAATTGGCGCTTATCTAGGATTAGTTAATTTCCTACTAGGGTCTATCTTCATAATTATCTGAAAGGAGAGAAAAGAAGGCTGCGAATAGCTGCCACAAGTGATATTCACTGGCCCCAATATCAGGGATTGTTTATCAAATCGTTACGACAACTGCCCTCAAATCTTGATTTGTTTCTCCTTGCAGGAGACTTAGTGAATCGTGGAAATCCCCGAAGTATGAAGCCGCTTCTTGAGAAACTCAAGCAAGCAAATATAGAATGCCCGGTTGTTGCCTGCTTCGGAAATGATGATTATGATTCCATTAAGGATTCGCTTCGAGCGCAATCAGAAGGAACAATTATCTTTCTTGATGACGAACTCATGACCTTCAATATTCAAGGCAAGAAGGTCGCAATTATTGGAAGTCGGGGAGTTCTCGATCAACCAACTTTTTGGCAAGCACGAAACATCCAAGAGATCCGTGACCAATACACCGAACGTGTCATCACCCTGGACTCGTTACTGACAGAAGCGAAGAAATCTAATGCCTACACGATATTACTAACCCATTATGCTTCAACCTTTACCACCTTGAAAGGCGAGGTGAACAGGGATTTTGCGCAGATGGGGAGTCAACGAGTTGAAGAACTCCTCCAGCGACACACACCAAAACTGGTGATTCATGGTCACGCGCATCGAGGACTTCGAAAGGCTAAGGTACACAAGGTTCAAGTTTATAATGTAGCCCTTCCTTTGAATCGCCAAATCGTAATAATAAAAGGCTCCTAATATATGACCGCCTTGATAAGCCGCGCGCTATCTCTGGGATTTAAGTCGGAAGAAAACCCGTTTTCAGAAGCCGTCAAGCCTGTTTAACTAGCTTTGGAAAAGTATATGTGTCGCTCAATCGACGAAAGGTTCATGTCCCAGCCAGCGGTGGATCAAAAAAACAGTGGGTTTTGTCCCTCCTGCCATATCAACATGGCTGAACGTTATTGCAAGGAATGCGGACAGGTGTTTTGCCTGCCTTGTTCACGCCAAGACCTAAGCGAGTTTTACACTTGTGCTAGGTGTGGCCCAGATCATCTTGAAGAACAAGAAGAGGGAGAATGGATTTGCACTGAATGTGAAGAACCAGCCCAGATGGCAACACGCCGTGTGCATCTTTGTCCTAATTGTGGCTCCGAAGAAATTGTACCTATTCATAATATGCGCCAAGAGCTGGTGGGACGATTCAGGACAACCTATTATCGACTCCGAACGGGACATGAATTATTAGCAGGATTTGCGGCTCGACTTCGGATTCTTCGCTGGCGAGTCCGAGAGTTACGTACCGCAAGTTTTCTTCACGATCCTGAAGTGGAAAAGGAACTCCTAGAGTTAATGAAAACTGCCCTTCCGAGTGTTCATGAACGGATTCTTTTCCGTGCGCGTAATGTGGTTGAGCGCCACCGAGCCAGTAAATACCGTTTCATGCAACCGGAACAGTGGACCATTACTGATTTTCCACTGTTAGCTGGTTTGATTGAAGCCATTCAAGAGGATGTTGCGGACTATCAGGCGTATTGCCGCGATTTGGTTAACGAGCTGGATGTGGATCTAGCGACCATTGAAGCGCGATTAACCCAGATCGCGGAGTGGCACAAACTCTTCAATGATCATATTGAATATTTACCCGTCTTAGAAGATGAACGCCCCGTTGCAGCCATCCAACCAGTAAATCTGAGTAAGACTGAGTCAAACGAGGGAATGGGCAATGGCATTCTGTTCATCACTTCCCGTCGCTTGATATTTCTTGGACGGAAGGGCTTCTTCAATAAGGAAACCCGTGTGGTTCACACTTTAGCCCTGACCGACATCAATGATGTGGAATTACATGGTCGAATCCGCCGAAAATTGCACATCACAACCGATTCAGAAGAACTAAAAATTAGTGGCCCATCCAAAGTTTTAGACGAGACGCCTGATGCAATAAATTTAGCAACAAGTTTTGCTGACCACAGCTTAGTAACTACATCAGGATCACTCCGCATTTTGAACCTGAAAGTTGATGTCACATCCCTTCGCGAAGAACTAGACCAGCTAATTAATTACGCAGTCTCGGCGGATGACGCAGAGAAACCTCATCAGCCCGAGGTGATTCGACCCTATTCTTATCCCGAAGGTCACTATCCTCGGTTTAGCTCACGATCTGATGCGCTAGAGCGTGATCCCGTATTTCAGTTGGAGCAGCAACGCTTTAGCATCGAGTCAACGATGGAACTGCTGAAGAAGCAATTTGAGGAAGGGAAACTGTCTGATGAGAAATTCTTCAAGCAGTATCGATCCCTGACTCAAGAACTTTATCTGGTTGAAGCTCAAATTCGTGATTTACGACGGCGCTAGTGCTAGGACGAGTCATTTAATAGCTGCATCTTTGTGTGAAGTGCTTATTCTTTGACTTCCTTTTTGAGGCGTTCGAGTTCACGTTTAGTGCGCTCTCGTCGTTCTTCAGAGGTTTCCAAGAGCTCTTCTTCGCCTTCAGGAACAGAGGGAAGCTGACCAGCTTCTTCGAGGGCAATCATGGTTTCAATATCCTCGAGTTCGGCATCAACTTCAGCATCCATTTCCTCGTCTTCAAGACCAAGTCCTAGAATTTCTTCAGTCGCTTCAGCCTCTTCAATAAGGGCTTGGGTTTCAAGAATCACTTCGCGGGCAACCTCAGGAGAAGCCGTTTCACGGAGATTCTCCAGCTCAGTTCCGATGCCTTTGAGTGCACCAATGACTTCTGTTTCACCACGAGCCTGATCGATGGCTTCGACACCACGTTCCATCGAATCGATTTCTTGTTCAATTAGGCGAGCTTTTCGCAGATAGCGTTGCCGACGACGGAGCTGGAGCTTTGCGGCTTTTCGGTCTCCCCGTCGAACATAGCGAATTGCTTTGATGCGTGAGTCCTTGGCTTTTGTCTCATATTGTCTGCCACGGACTTCGAGTTTATCGGTGACCCGGTGGATACGGGCAATTGTATCTTCTTTGGGTTCAGGTTTTTTCGGAAATAGTTTTTCCCAGAATTTAGCCATTGGTCTAGCCCTCCTCCTTTTATCGCTCGATTTCTTTTTCGAGCTCCGAGACTCGTTTTTC
>JABXGS010000078.1 GCA_016550425.1 archaeon | reverse complement strand
TTAGTTCCAGTAGTTCTTCACGCGAAGGTAAGAAGATGTTAACATATCCGAGGAGATTGTGGGCGACCTTGCGACATTCATCAATTCCATCAGCCCATAGATCTAACCGTAGGTTTGGATCAAAGGTGACCTTGGCCCCTTTTTGCCTAGCGAGCTTTGCAGCATGAATTGTGGCGTGCCGACTTGGTTCCCGAGTTAGACTTACACCCCCGACATGTAAAAACTCTAGCTGATTAAACCATGCGTGTGGAAGCTCTGCTTTACTTAGAAGGAGATCAGCACAAGGATTACGGTAAAATAGAAAATCACGATCCCCCGATGCCGAACGACTTACGAAGGCTAGCGCAGTTGGTGCCTTGGATGTTTGGATGATGGCGCTTGTGTTTACATTATTTTGCTTTAGAACCGATATGAGGAAATTTCCAAAAGTGTCAGCGCCAACTTTCCCAATAAAACCACTTGCCACACCCAATCGAGCAATGCCAACAGCCACATTTGCTGGAGCCCCACCAGGATATCTCCGAAATGATTTAGCAACATCTAAGGATCCGGTTTCCTCGGCGATGAAGTCAATAAGTAGTTCACCTAGACACGCAACTACTGGTGCTTCTCTCTTTGCATATGAAAAGTTCATCAAGAATTCATTTCTCGGTCTGAGCATTAAAATGTGAATGTTGAGGTGTCTTCGCCAACATGAATTTCTCCAGCGAAATATCTTGCCGCACCCGCAAAAAGATTATGCGCATTTCGAGAGCGAACTCGACTCGTATGAATTAGTATTAGCGTTTTAACGCCTGCCTTCGCTGCATCCATACCTGCCCCTTCTGGACTTGAATGTCCCTTCGCAGTTGCATAGTTGTGAACTGCCGTAGGAAAGGTGGTATCATGAAAAAGGGCTGTTGCGCCTTTCGCAAGGGCTAATACAGGTTTACAATTTGGCGCTGTATCAGGCACAATAACGACCTTGGTGTCGCCCTGGATAATGCCATATCCGGCTGCCATGGTTGTATGGCAAGCAGCTGCAGCCCACATTTCGGTCTTAGACTTCGATAATGTCATTAGATATGTGGGCTTGCTGGGAGTGAAGCTTTCGAAATTAATAAAGTCAGGGATACCCCGCGGATTATAGAATCGGATATACCCGGTGATATGATAAAATGCGTTGATAGGACAGAATATCGTTAGAGGTTTCTTGCGTTTGTTCAGTTTCATTCGCCTTATTAGTGCCCCAAGAAACATGATGTGGTCTGGGTGACGATGGGTGATGAAGATATGGCTTACAGAAAGAATGTCTTGTCGTCGACCTAGAAGCCTCCGAGTCCCGGCGTCGATGAGGATTCGTTCACCACGTCCTAGGTTAACGAGAAAGCTTGACCAGCTTCCTTTGATAGTTGGGATAAATGAGGAGCTGCCTAATACTTCAATTTCCATTTAGAAATGTCACTTCCATCGTTCCCGAATAAATACATCTTGTGTGAGATTTGGTGATTCTTATTCTAAAAGCTTCAGGAGTTACAGTTTAGGTGTTTGATGAGGTATCGTTTATTTTTTCAGGAGGTTTCTCTTGAGGTAACGGAACTGATTCAGCGACCTCGATGCGAAAAATCGAATAGAGAAGGACAGCAAAAAGCCACTGTTGCTTATCTCTGATTTCGCATTCGATTTGGAGCCGCAAAGGTGGGGGTTTTTCTTTAAGTCGTAAACGTGCAACTGTAGCATTTGGGGTTCGTAGGAGAATGATTTCTGGACTTATTGGTAAAAAGTGCCCGATAGTTTTTCGTTGTTGATTACGGAGAAAAACAACAGGCGAGGTGCTAGTTGAGCGAATTGATAATTGCTCTTGATTTTTTTCAACCAAAGAATAGCGCGTAATATCTTCGATCCTTGTGGATTTGATTTTCAGAACCGCATCTTTTTGGGATTTGAGAGAACGAAGCTTGAAGAAAGGGGGAACTGTGGGATGTCTAATGATTTGGTAGAGAGAGGGACCGCCCTCTTCTTGAATCGTTAACTTCCATCCGTGAGGGTGTAAAGAGGGGGTTAGAAAGTAGCGCTGAGTCCGTGATGAGCCCTGAAGATCTGGGTGACTTTTCACGGATTTTTCAGATCGTGCCATACAAGTTACCACAAAGGATTAGCTATGGTAGGGGTGGAGTAATTGTTTCTCCACGTGGATATTCCACTTGGAAAGAGTAGATGATTTTGGTTTCCCCTTCTTTGGGAACTTCTATTTCCCAGGTTAGGATTCCGAGTTCATCTTTAGTTGGTTGAGGAGAAAATTTACGGTCGTCAATCTTAATAATCTCGGAATCGCTATGGGGAATGCGATCCATTATTTTTACTGCACTCAGTTTATTCCGGAAATTCTTGATTATCAATTCATAGGCGTAGTCTCTGGCGACGTTCCCTTTGAGCAGTCCCTTCTTTTCTGTGCTTTTCGCCACTAGCTTCTTTTCAACTTTCAGATCGTAGGAGAAACGCATACCCACATCAACTTTCTCGTTAGGCGCGACGAGACTCAGATGAGTTTCACCAAGATATTCATCTTGGAAGTAGATTCGTGCTTTACCAGGAAGCAAGACGCGATCACCGTTTTCAATGGTGGTTACTTCGATTGCTTCGGCATAGTCTACGGCATTCCAGAAGAATTTCCTATCAGCTTCTAGTCTGATTTGACTTGTTGGAAAAGCATGGGGTTCACCATCGGCGACTACTTTGACAGGATCTGGAAGAACAAAAACGTAGACTCCGCCTACTTCCATAGCAGTCGCTGTAATCGGTGGCGGAGCCATATCCGGAAGTGGTTCTTCTGGCATCACCGCGAATTCCTCGGCTTCAGCTTCGTCAAATGCAGCTCCTGAAGCCACAGCCGGTGCCATCTTAGCGGATTTTGCTAATTCTCTTCGTGCCCTCCGGGGGGGAGGAGGTCGATAGATTGACACAAAGTAGGGTGATGGTTCTGTTATTGATGCTGTCCGCCGAGATGCCGTGGACACTGTGAGATTCACTTTGTCCCAATCTTCTTGGGTATTATTTTGGACTACGGTGAACATAGTGACATCGGTTGATTCCTCTGAGAGGACAAAATCGTAAGTAGGTTCCCAGTATGCATTGTTTACGAAGTAGGAGATGTTAAACTCACATTTTCCCAGTTTATGGGCTTCAACATTCACGAAAATACTGTTGGTGATTTCGTATTGGTTAACTTCGCTTCGGAACTTTTCGATTTCCCGGTTAAGAATTGCGATTTCTTTTTGCACCTTTTCACGGTCTTCGTGTAATTTGATTTGGTGTTTGTGAAGATTATCAAGCTGGGTTGTAACTAAAGTCTCTAGTGAGCTTAATTGCTCAACATCACTTTCTCCTGCAGGAATCCACCGGGAAAATTCTCCTGCGGAATTATCGAGAACCTGGGTATAGAAATTCATTCGCCGGGTTAGGCGTTCGAGTTCACTTTGGATTTGGGTAAGCTGCTTTTGTAGATTTTCACGTTTTTTAATGAGTGTATCAAGTTTTGAGTAGCCGCTGACTTCAACTGTTGTATCTACTGTGTCGAAGCTGACAATTGTAGCATGACCACGACCTGAAACACGGACACTTTCCTTATCTAAATAGCGAGTGAGATTAGAGATTTCGAGTTTGTGAGTGCCGGGTTTTAATTCGATAGTCCCTGCACGTTCAATTTTGGCACCGTTGCGGTAAATTGTGACAGCCTTTATTTTAGTATCAAGTTTAGGGGATTTTGCCATTTCCGTTAACCTCGATATCAAGAATAGTGAAACTGTCTTCAGGCTAGGAATTTACAGGTAAAAACCTTCTGGGTCGTTTGTGGAAATTTAAGTACATCAGCGTTAATTGTATAGTCAGTTCAATGCGGCGACATGTATCGGCGAAAAGCACTCGGACAGTTTTGCCAGCCAGTCGCCAGAACCAACCTTTAGAAGCTTGAGTGATGGATGTGTAACATCTCTCAGCGGGATGAAGGAAAGGGGTGGTTGATGTTCGTTTTTCATGCCTTTTCATTCATTTCATTTGTTAGCAGGCATGTTTTAAGCGGTCCATAATTTTCAGTGAGTGGAATCTCTGTTCTGGGAAGCAGGCGTAAAAGACTATACCCCATAGTAACTGAAAATAACGTGCCCAACGCGACTTTCATCGGAGTGATGATACCTGCAGTTAGCCATATCCAGTAAAGGGCTTCAGGGGTCAATCCATAAAATAGCCAATAGGTTTGTCCAGGAACCAGAAGAAAGATTCGGAAGAGAACATCTGCTTCCAGCCCAATTATCGCCGCAAAGAGCAATAGAAGCCAAAGATCTGTCCACGGAGTAGTAGGCCACCAATTACGAGTAATCAGGATAGAAAAGAGGACAACGAGAACATACGCGAGAAGAATATCCCAGATTCCGATGAGGGGTAATGTCCAAGATACGGGATATAGAAAATAGCCTAAAAGTAGTATTGTGTAAATGAGGAGAACAGGTTTCCAACGCCGTTGAAAAATAAGTGCAGCACAGGCTGTTCCCAATACGGCGCCTAGGAGAAAAAGTAGCTCGAAGGGATCACGGAAATAAATGATATGCCCGAGGAAACTTCCTAGCCCTACAGCAATTAAGCCATATAGTGGACCAAGGAGCACCCCAATTAATGGAGCAAGAAGGAATATCCATGAATCCCAGATACCACCGTAGAAGCCTGGAATCATTGGGATGAGATCAAAAACCGTTACCAATGCAATGAAAACTGCCAGATAAGCGACAATTCGGCTGCGGTTCTTCCCTATTGCGAGCACCATATCGTCTAACTTCCCTGAGCAGTAAAATTTAATCTCATGCCTCATTCAATCAAGCAGTTCTTAGAGCACTTGCCTGGCGAATTGTAATGAAAGCTTGATTTCACGCTGACCATCATTCATAGCGATACCCATGTGTCCAGGAAGCATTATTTCAACAGGCAGCTGAGCTAATCGTTCAATAGATTGTATCAAAACCGTACCATTCCCAGTGGGGAAGTCTACTCGTCCAAAAGAACCGTGTCGAAATACCACATCACCCGAAATAAGTAGCTTATGCTTGGGTTCGAAGAAACAAAGGCTTCCTGCACTGTGACCCGGGGTTAGTAAAACTTGGAAGGAGAATTCACCTACTTTCACGACATCACCATCATGGAGTTTTCTAGCAACCGGGATAGGGGGTAATCGTTGTCCCAGCATACTTCCTAAGACTATCGTATCATCACCTTGTTCAAGCAAAGTTCCTTCTTCTTGCGAGACCCAGACTTCAAGATCCTTGAGTCGACCTTTAAACTCAGGAGTGGCCCCCGAATGATCCAAGTGAGTGTGAGTAAGAATCAGCCGGTCCATCTGTTTTAATTCCAACCCTAGCTCCTTGATGGCGTCAACCGTGTCTTTAAAGAAATGGTGAATTCCTGCATCAAAGAGTACAAACCGGTCTCCCTCTTTGACCAAGAAAATATTGCTATCCGGTAGCATTCCCTCACGTGCAACTATCCAATAAAAATCGTCCAGCACTTTTCGAACCGTTTTCGCAGCCATACCCACCAACACCAACATGGAGACATAAATGTATATTATCTATCCATGTATCAACTGTTCCGTCTGACAATCTTCATCAAAGGCTTTTACCACCCACTGACTGAGTCATATCTATCTTTTCTTTATATCTCCCTATAATATCCAGACCTAGAACCAGATATTACTCAGACACATACCATAGGAGTACCCAACCTTATACTCAAATCCGTAACAAGAATTGTTGAGCTCTCCCAGATCCGAAATGGATCATGAAGAGATTAACCTCTCTTCGTCCCAGTCCTTAAGGCCCGCAAGGGCCTTATTTCTTTTTTTAGGAGGCGTTATCGGTCTGCGAAACGTTGGCTAAGCCATGGATCCGCATCTTGGTGATACCCACGTTTTTCCCAATAACCAAGTTCGACTTCTGTGATGAAGGTAATGCGGCGGACCCATTTGACGCTCTTGTATGCATATAGTTTGGGAACGACTAGACGGAGAGGCCATCCGTCCTCAACCCTAAGAGGCTCTTCGTTACGATTCCAAGCTAAAATTACATCATCTTCCATTGCAGCATCCATAGAAATGGCAGAGGTATATTCGTGTTCCGCGTGGAAGAGAACGAACTTGGCAGAAGGTTTAGGTTCGACCCGTTTAGCTATCTCTTGAAAACGGACCCCTTCCCATTTGTTATCGGGCACACTCCAACCTTCAACACAATGGAAGTCACTTAATTGAGTTGTGACAGGTAAGGCGCGGAATTCTTCATAGGAAAAGACGTAGGGATTAGTGACGTCACCATCTATGGCAAGGGTCCAGGTATCAGGTTCAAAGGGTTCGGGCATTCGCTCAACAGTGCGAACGGGGAAGCCAGTAATCCAGCGTTGACCTGGTGGAAGACGCGGTTTTCGAGACATGAAAAAACGCCCGCTAGGGTTTTCGCACCTTTTGACTTCATATAGCCTTCGGATTTCCCTTTTCTCCTCTTCTTGCCACAGAAGGATGCCGCATTGAGTAGTGATAAAAAGCCTGCATACAGGGTTCATTTGAATCTGGAGGCTTAAAACCCATGAGAAGCTACTTGACAATTTATATTAATAGTGAAGGTGCTGCACCAAGTGAGGTTGTCGAACGACTCATGCGCATGGGCTTTCAACCAACTGCAGGCAACTATGATTTTGTGATCGATTGGGACGAGAATGGTACTGTCCAAGATATGATTGAAGTGGCGAATCAGGTTCATGCTACACTGAAAGGCTGTAAGGTTATCTTCAAATTGGAGTCTGTTCCGACCAAGTAAGGGTTGAAGGCTATTTTTCGATGACCTTCATTAGGAATTTTCCATTCTTGTAGAAGAGTTCATCGTCCGCGAAGATTTTCCCACCTTTAGTCATATCGGCAAGAAGGTCCCAATGAATTGCTGATTCATTTTTGCCACCCGCTTCCTCAAACCCGTGTCCGAGTGCGCAATGGATTGTTCCGGTCAGCTTTTCATCAAACAAGATGTTTTTAGTAAATTTCGTAATGCCAGGATTCGTTCCAATCGCGATTTCACCTAATCGTTTTGAACCCTCATCGATACCGAGAATATGATCAAGGAGCTCTTGACCCTTTTCAGCAGTCGCCTTAGTTACTACACCCTTTTCAAAGGTCAGAGAGATATCTTCCACCTCCTTCCCCATGAAAATCCCTGGATATGAGAAACGGATCGTTCCTTCAACACTGTCTTCGATGGGAGAGGTAAAGATTTCGCCGTCAGGCATGTTCAAATGCCCGTCAGCGTTAATCCAATTTCGACCAGCGATTTTAGCGGTTAAATCAACGTCGCTGCTTTCGTATCTGATGAGTTTTTTGGTGTTGAGGTATTTTGTGATTTTGGCTTGTTTTTTGCTAAGTTGTTTCCAATGTTTTACAGGGTCTGGTCTGTCGACCAGACACGAATTATACACGAACTCTTCGTATTCTTCAGTGCCCATGTTGGCTTCTTGTGCCAGACTAGCGGAGGGGTAAGGAACGAGGGCGTACCAGCCCTGTTTAAGCCGAGCAGAAAACCGTTTCTGGATTTCGGTTTGGGCTTTTGCAGCACGAGCCTGTTTTGCTGGGTCAACATTAGCCATAGCTTTTCGATTATCTGAGGAATAGATGACAATGTAGCTATCGAGCTTGTCAATCATGTCAAGAAGGATTGGGTTGACATAGTCTAATTGATGGTCTTGTGCGTATTTGTAGAAGATTTCTTGGGTACGTGGAAGGATAATACGTGTAAAGGGTAGACCTCCAGCCTTCATAATTTCACGGGTTAATTCGAGAATCAGAGGTTCAGCGAAAGCTGGGGCACTTACACCTATTAAATCACCTTTTTTGACACCGAGAGAGTATTCAACAGTTAATTGAGCAAGTCGGGAAATGCGCTCATCAACCATAATAAATTCACCTTAGGTGGGTCGTTGGTTAGAGACTTCAGAAGAAAAAGCTTTGTATTGGGAACTTGTTTCTTAGAAGTAGATACCGCGTTTTCGACAGAGCCATTTTACACCTTCCATCCCAAGGATTGCAGGAGTAGAGAGAAGAAAGGCGATAAGCCAGTCTGTTGCAGCAAGAGGTACAAATTGAAAATCAATGCCTAAGCTAGCGAGAATGATATTGACTTCAGGAATGTACATTAATGCTGCAAGCATGAGAAAGACCAACCCGATGAGAAGGTAGAAGAGCCAGTAGCTTTCATGACGAATTGATCGCCACATGGACTGGTTGATTCGACGAATACTGAGAACCATGAGAGATTCCGCTAAAAGTAACACCGTTACAGTCATGGTCAATCCTTTGGATACAGCTTCAGGTCCGTATGGTTCAAGAAAGGTGCTTCCCGGAAAGACAGCAGTAACGGTGAAATAGAAGGAAGAGGCTGCCCCTAAAAAGATGAGAAAAGCGTTGAGGAGTAAATAAAGGCCAAGTCGTTTAGTGATTATGGATTCGGTGTCGCGGGGTTTTTCTTCCATGACATACTTGGCTGTTCGGTCAAAGACTAAGGCTAGCCCAGGCCAAGAGTGACTAGAAATGGTCAGAAAGATGTGTTGTGTTGGTGTAAGAAAGGGGATTCCGAGGAGAAACGTGCCAAAGAAGAGGATGGATTCACCGACATTTATGCAAATGTAGAAGAAAATCATCATCCGGATCTTGCTGAAGAGACCACGTCCTTGACGTACGCCTTCGACGATGGAGTTGTAGCTGTCATCGGCGATAATCATATCTGAGGCTTCTTTGGCAACATCGGTGCCTGTGATGCCCATTGCGATTCCAACATCACTCATACTGAGGGCTAGGGCATCATTGACACCATCACCAGTAACTGCAACCGCATGTTTTGCTTTTTTATAGCGTTCGACGATGATTTGTTTATCCTCTGGATCAACGCGGGCAAACACACTGACCCGTTTGAAGTTTTCATCAGGAACAGTGATCGCATCTTTGCCTTCTATGACTAGATCATCCTTCTGTACGATGGCAAGCTGTCGTCCAATAGTTTCGGCGGTTGCTGCAGCATCACCTGTAATCATGATTGTTTTAATACCTGCGTTGGACACTTCGAGGACAGCATCACGAACGCCTTCGCGGGGAGGATCGACAAGACAGACAAATCCAAGAAATGTGAGTTTCTGCTCGATATTATCTCTGCGTGTTGATTCTCGACCGGCGGGTAATTTATCGAAGAGGCGGATAGCAAAGGAGAGAACCCGATAACCGCCTGCCGCAAATTCGTTAGCATAGCGCTCGATTTCTTTGGCTCGTTTCGTGGTGAGTCGTTGGGTGTCTCGATCATCGCCAATTTGGGTACATCGTGGAAGTACAATATCAGTTGCTCCTTTTACGAATGCAATGTATCCTCCTGCGGGGTTGGAAAATAGACGGGTCATCCGCTTTAGTCGGGCATCAAATGGATAATCCTGTTCAACGTTATAGGCAGCCCGTAGAGAGTGTTCGTCAATACCACTTTTTCGTAGGAGGACAAGGAGAGCAGCTTCGGTTGGATCACCAATAGCTCGCCAGTGTAAAGTCCCTCCTTCTGTTGCTGGTTCTTCTACAATTTGTGCATCATTATTAAGAGCACCTGCCCGAATCAATAACGCCAATTGGCCATAATCTTCAATTGCTATCGTTGAAATAGTTGCTTGGTCTGCTTGGGCATGGGGATCGTCGACGAGCTGAATTTCGCCTTTAGGTTCGTAGCCTTCGCCTGTGACCTGGTAGAGGCGTGTAGCATCCGAGATGAGGCTTACCATCATCTCGCT
>JABXGS010000077.1 GCA_016550425.1 archaeon | reverse complement strand
TCTTTCTGGTGACAACCAACTCGAATTTCTTTTCGATTTTAGGTCCACCAAGTTCAACTTGCATGTCACCTTTTCGAATGCGTTCGCCTTCGAAGACGACACCAACGGCTACTGGTAAGTCTTCAAATGACATTTACTTAGTACCTCCTACAGTTGTTAGGATATCTTTGAGGGCATCATTCCATTTTTGTTTCTTCAGATTTGGAAAGCTCCACGTTGCGTGAGGTTGAAAATAGCGACCGAGTGTGACGGTCTTGATTTGTGGGGCGAAGTTAATGAGTGCAGACAACATGAGCCATTCCATGTAGTAGGGATATCCGAAGGTCATGACAAGGTCATGGGGTCCTTTCTTCGGAGCAACCATCCAGTCGGGATCTTGCAGTTTTCCAGCGATTTCCATTACCCCGTGTGAGTAGACGTTGTCAAAACCTTTCTCTTTAAAGGCTTTGATAGTGTTTGAGGTGGCAACGATTGGTATTTTTCCAGCTGTGGAAAGTTCGATGAAATAGTCAATCATAGATTTTTTCCGTGTCTGCTCTGTGAGAGCGTTTGCACCGACAATTAGGAGTGGGTGCTTTGCTTTCTTGAGGAGCGCTCCCACAACTACAGGTTTTTTGAGCTCTTGGGCTTTCGTTGGTCCGCAGACTTCAGCAGTTTGCCAGGGTTCAGCTCGCATCATTCTAATCGCCACCTCCCTTGCTCCCGAACACCATGCGTTTCAAAAGCGTTGGGTCTGGGATGGGTCTTTCTTTCCACTTGTTCTCTTTCATCTGAGCGTGAATCTTGTCTTTGAGGGTGATAGGTATGTCTGTTTCTCGCCTAATATACGTGTGAACGTCATCAGGGAAGTAGCCCTTGTATCTCTCATGTAAATCGATGTAGTGGCTTAGTTTGATTGCGCGACCTTTTGATGTGTCATTAGGTCGGATGGCTAGTTTGGCAGTGAGGACCATGCATTCCTCCATGTTTTCTACGGCATAGAAGAGGTGTTCAGGACCTGGTGCGATTTGAACTTCGTTCCCTGTTCTGGCATCGTATACCATCCAGTCCTTTGCCCGATCAGCGCGACCTAATAGCATTCGACGATATTTTGCACCGTGTGGACCGACAATGACTGGAACTCCTAGTCTCCAGAATCCAGAAGCGATTGAGGCGGCTTTTTGTGACATAGCGCCCCATGAGATCCCGACGGCTCCCACTCGGTTATGTATGTAGTCAGCGATTTCTTCGTAGTTTCCGCGTAGGTTACGTTTGGCGAAGATGCTAGCAATTTTAATGGCGGCACCTGCGATGTGAGGATTTGATACACAGGATCCAACGTTTACTACACCACCGGCGTCAAAGGTGCCGGGGCGACGTTCATAGATGCTTTTACCTTCGTCGTCTTTAATTGTCCCAACAGTCATGGCTGCGCATCCTGATAATACAATGATGAAGCGACGTTGAGCAAATTCTTCACACATATCATGGATCGCACGGCCCCCATCGGGGTAATTGGCGCATCCTACATGCGCGATAACACCGGGGATTTCTCCGAAAACGACGGGTTGTCCAACAGCTCGGATTTCAGTATCTTTGATAGCGCCACGACCTGTTCGGACTCGGTAGCTTTCACTCATCCATCGATCTTTAGCGGCGGAAACCATCCAGCTGTGAAGTTCGTAGTCGTTTGGACAAGCAGATTCACAACGGGCGCAACCGATGCATTCGTCATAGACATCAGCCAAGGGACCAAAATTGCCTTCTTGTGCGGCAAGCACGGCGTCCATCACTGGTTGGTCATTCGGACATGCTCGTCGACATTCTGAACATTGCCGGCAGGCTTGAGCGAGTTCTTGGATTTTCTTTTTACTCGGTATTGAGCTTTTTCCTTTGCGTTTTGGTTTCACTGCAAGAGCAGTTTTTACTACTACTTCACCAACTTTGTGGTGGTCACCAATAAACACTCCAGGCACTTTGAATGATACAAGGTCAGCAACAATGTCATCGACATTATCTTTCGTACGGTCTGGTAAGCCCATACAGGATTTATCGCAAGTGGCAATCACTGGAGCATTCACTTTCTGGGCGTGTAGGGCAATATCGGTACGAATACATTGTTCATCAACAACAACGACGTCAGCTATTCCACTTCGAACGAAGCGGAGCTGCCAGGAAATTGGACCGACAATTTTAGCCTTTGCATCATGGCGTGTTATATCCCATGCAGTGCAACAAATTCCACTGACCTCGACTTTGTCTTGAAGATTATGTTCCATAGCGTAGTCAGTAATGGCAGCTGCAGGGACCACATTATGTCCAATGCAAAGAATGTTGGCTTTTGACTGGTCCATTGACGCTATCCCTGCTTCAACTAAGGGTGCTTCAGGATCGGATTGAGGGAACCCCATCGTTGAAATCTGGACCAAATCAGCTATTTCCATTCCTACTTGATCAACCATTCCTGCGTGAAAGGCCTTGGATTCAAAATCTATCCAACTACCTTCCTGTCCAGTATGCACTGCCGAGAGGGTATGAGTCAATTGTGTTTCACAATAATCAAGAATCGCGGAGGCATCCTCAAGCGTCCTTGGTCGAATGCCAGTCACTAACCGAGAGACAGGGGCTTCAATATCTACTCCTTCTCCTTGTGTCAATGGGTACCGTGGACCAAACTCGTGGATTAAGTGATCAACAAGATGTCGAGAATGCGCCAAGTGTGCCGCACACCCGATATTGCAAGCAGCTAACACAATTCGTGCTGACTGCGCTTTAATATCTAAACCACAGGCTCCACGTTTTCCACCAGTCAAGTCGCATTTCCCGAACGTACAAAGGCAGCACAATTGGCATGCTGGCATGTACGAGGGTTCGTAGCGTGTGAGGAGCTTGTGGTCCCAGTCGCGAAGCGTGGTGACTCCTGGCATGGGTGTAGGTCCCATGGGTTCGTCCCAGTCTTCGTCGACAACTTTGCCGATGGTCACTTCAACATTCCGGAAAGACCCGAATCCGGTGTCGAGTTTATCGGCTTTAATTCGAGCTCGTTTTTGTTCTGTCAATGCAAAATCAACCTTCACTCTGCGCGCATTTAGAAGGTGAAATAGTAGGCAAATAGTGGTAGTATCGCCTTTAAGTTTTGATGCTTCAGCAAGGTTTCAGGTAACAGTGTTAAGAGCACTAATTAAGACAACTGGTATCAAGATTGGCTACTCAACCTCTCCCCACATTT
Organism: archaeon; assembly: GCA_016550425.1. Next base: position 1,905 of record JABXGS010000077.1, on the reverse strand, counting down.
TTCAGGGACATGGGTAGCTATTCGATAGGAATCTTCTTTCCATTGATATAAACTTCTGTAACTTCACTGTAGAAATCGAAGGGATGCCCAGACCATACCACAATATCAGCATCTTTTCCAGGTTCAAAGGAACCAATTCGATCCTGTAGACCAAGAATCTCAGCAGGATTTATGGTGACACATGTTAAAGCATCTTCTCGGCTCATACCCTCTCGCACACAGTACATTGGCAGTAGGGGGAAATAGAGCATCGGAGTCAATGAGTCAGTTTGTAAGGAAACTTTGACGCCAGCTTCATTCAAGATCACTGCGGTTTTGAATCCCTTTTCCTTGACTTCTGGTTTTCCGGTCCAAAGGATAGTCGGTCCAATGACGGCTGGGTATTGTCTCTTGGCAAGTAACTTTGTGATTTTATGACCTTCCGTACAGTGTATGAGGACTAGTCGGAGATTGAACTCTTCAGCTATCCGTATGATTGTGGCAATATCATCGGCTCGATGAGCGTGTGCATGTAGGGGTATTTCGCGTTTCAGGACTTTGGCGATAGTTTCAAGACCCAGATCACGTTTCGGGGCTTTGGGAATAACTTCGCCTTTTTCCTTTGCATCCTTGGCTTTAGCACCGAAGGCTTTCCATTCGTCTAGGTAGTTTTGACCGTTTGTGAAGGTTCTGCGGAGTAATGCAGCAATACCCATTCGGGTCATTGGCATTCGTTTGTTTTCGAGACCATGTATCCGTTTGGGATTTTCACCGAGTGCAACCTTTAATCCTGAGGGCGATAAGATTATCATGTCTTCGACAACTGCCTCAGGTAAAGGTTTGAAGACAAAAGCCTCTCCAGAGATGACATTCCCAGACCCAGGTCCTGTATTTACTGTTGTGACTCCTCCCTTGATAATTTCTTTCAACGAGTATTCGAAGGGGTGGAAACCATCCTTTCCTCGCATCTCAGGAGTAATGGGGTCAGTCATCTCGTTGCCGTCCTGACCCATGGGTCCGATAGTTCCGTCAAAGAGTCCATGATGGGCATGGGCTTCAACGAATCCTGGAACAACATACTGTCCCTCAACATCAATCGTTTTGGTCTTACTCGGAATCTTGATGGATTGTCCTACATCAACAATTTTCCCTCGATCAAAAAGAAGGGAACCATTCTTGATTAAACCTTGTATTGGACACCAAATAGTTGCATTTACTATAGCCCTCAAGCTAGCCACCATGCTACCAATGAGAGTAAATGCTACGAAAAGGTTTGGGTGATTGAAGAATATGCTATTTTTTCCGCTTTCGGAGTTTAGGAAATATAGCACCGGTCCTTTGTTGGTACTCTCGATATTTATCACCAAAACGTGTAATCAAATCTTTTTCCTCATAATAGATGATGGCAGGACTGACAATTAGAATCATAACGGTTGCCCAAATCACAAGAAAGAGGGAGTTTAGAAAAAGGGGAATTATCACAAACCAGGGCATCTCTCCTACAGCTTGTGGATGTCGAATGTGATTATAAATTCCTCCGTACAATTCTGTTGAGGGAGACGGTTCCATGGTTTCTCTGCCCGCATCTTTGATACCTTTAATCCAAATGGGAGTGAAAATGATGGCAAGGATGATTCCAATAAGAATGCTAATCAGCCAATTGGGGTGAACAACCCATGCTAGCTCAGGAATTGGAAACCACAACCAAAGAATCATGTTTACTGTTAGAATACTCATCAAGATACCTGAAAGGGCACGGTCGCGTTTGGCTGTCTTCCAGGCTGATTCCCCAAAGCGTTGTGCGCGAGTGTATGGCTGGACGCTTCGAATATAAAGCCACCAACACATTACGGTTACAAGGTTCAAAATCAGAAAATTTATCCAGGCTACTACAGACATTTTTTTGTTCAACACTCTTGTTTGTGG
>JABXGS010000076.1 GCA_016550425.1 archaeon | reverse complement strand
GGGTTAATCCCCGCTTCTAACACGGTTCGACGGAAAGTGGGTTCATGCAATTTGGGACTACACGAGGCAACAATAACTCGATTGAGCTTATGCGCTTTGATATGTTTCTTGATGATATTTTGCCCTTCCTCAGAGCATGTAAATAATTGCCAACCAGCATAGGCGACATTCGGGAGGGTCTTGGCATATTCGGCGACCGCAGGAACATCAACAACTTTGGCAATATTGGTGCCGCATTTACAGACAAACACACCGATTCGTGGTTCTTCGGGCGTCATTTTTCTAGCCTCCATTCCTTGCCTGGATATTTGCTACCGCTTCACGCGCAAAAGCGGCAAATTCTTTCGCATCCCGTCCGATTAATTGTACAACTTGGACTCTTTCGGGGTTCACCCCAGATTGGGTGAGAAGATTTTGTACCACATGGGCGCGGCTGTTCGCCATTCGTGCTCCACGTCCATAGTGACAAAGCTTTGAATCACAAGCAAATAGAATAACACCGTCAGCACCCGCTTCAAGTGTTTGAAGAATTTTAGGCGCTGAAATACTCCCAGTACATGGAACTTCGAGAATATGTAGATCCGCCGGATATTGTAAGCGTTCCTCGCCAGCCTCATCGATAGCCCGGTAAACGCATTCGTTACAGGCAAAGCCAACAATTAGATTCTCTGTGCCTTCAACGCTGTTTCCCAATAACCCTTCAAGTGCAGATTCTATAACGGTCGGATTCGTGTTAAGGGGTCCAATAGCACCAACCGGACATACCGACATGCATTCTCCACATGATTGACAGCGAACTTCATCTACAACCACACAATCACCAGTGGAGTCAAAAGATATCGCTTGCGAGGGACAAGCGGGAATGCACAATCCACACGCATTACATAGATCTGTATTGACAACAGCAGTATCCAAATCCTTTGTCAGCGATTGTGTGGCAAGCCATACCGCTGCCTGTTCTGCTGCGGCACCCGCAAGTTCAACGGATTCGGGAATATCTTTGGGTCCATGACAGGTTCCGGCGAGAAAAACGCCATTGACAGCAGTTCGGGCTAACGCAACTTTTTCGTCGAGGGCTTGAAAGAAACCGAGTGAACCAAGAGGGACGCCAAAGATTTTAGCGAGCTCTTCTGTTCCTGGCGACGGTGTCATCGCACAAGATAGTACTACTAAATCAGATTCGATTGATTTCGTCGCTCCATCTGAGTCAGTATACTTGACGATTGGTTTTCCATTGGATCGAACAATCTCTACAGAATCACCACGGTAGACGACGTGGATATTGTATTCATTGCAGGCCCGCACATAGAATTCATCAAAGCCTTTCCCACCCGCACGGATATCCCGGGCGAGAATGGTGATATCAATGTCGGGGTCATATTCGAGTTTTGCCAGTTCCGCATGCTTAATTGCAGCCATACAACAGTAAGAGGAACATTGCCAGCTATACCGTTCATCTCGGCTTCCGACACATTGGATCATCACAATGTTTTTGGGTTTGCGACCATCGGATGGCACTTCTAATTTTCCACCAAAAGGTCCAACCGAGTCCATCATCCGAATGAACTGCATTTGGGTAATGACATCAGGATTTTCAGCATAATGTAATTCAGGAACAACCGAAGGGTCAAATTCTTTAAATCCGGTAGCTAAAATAACGCTACCCACCTGTACTTTGACCGTTTTATCCTTCATCTCATAATCAATCGCATCTGCCGGACACACCTTCTCACAAACACCACACTTGTCACTGGTGAGTTTCTTACAATGTTCAGCATCAATCGTTACCTTTCGCGGCACACTTTGGGAAAACGGTATATAGATGGCTTTCCGCTTCGCAATCCCCCACGACCAATCATCATCAACTTTAGTAGGGCATTTTTCGACGCACTGCAAACAACCCGTGCATTTATCCCAATCCACATAAGTCGCCTTTTTATTAAGCGTCAGCAGCCAATCCTTTCCCGTATGTTCAGCGGCTATTAAATCCGTATACGGGTACAACTCAATATTCGGATGGGTCGCTGCCTCAGCCATCTTGGGACCTAAAATACAAATCGAACAATCAAGAGTTGGATACGTTTTATTGAGGACAGCCATGTGTCCGCCGATGGTGGGTTCTTTGTCTACGAGGTGGACCTTGATACCACGATCAGCAAGATCTAAAGCTGCTTGGATGCCAGCGATACCAGCTCCTAGGACGAGCACTTCTTGGGTGACCGGGAAGGTTTTGGTGGCGATGGGGCTTTGCGTGGCGGTTCGGAAGACGGCGGCGCGTATGAGGCGTTTGGCTTTCGCGGTTGCACCATTGGGGTCGTCTTGGTGGACCCAGGCGCAGTGTTCGCGTATGTTGGCAAAGGTGATTTGGCCGCGTGTCATGCTAGCTTTTTCGGCGGCGTGGTAGAAGCGAGGGCCGAAGAGATGGGGGCTGCAGGCGGCGATGACAAGGCGGTCGAGTTTCTCTTTGGTGATGGTTTCTGTGAGACTTTGGAGAGGTTCGTGTTGACACCAGTCGTTTCGGGTTTCGACATGTTTCACTTTGGGTAGGGTTTCGGTGAAGGTGGTGAGGGCTTCGAAGTCGAGGGTGTTGCTGATTGTGTCACCGCAGTTACAGAGGAGGACGCCGATTTTCATCGTGTGGCACCTGAACTAGAGAGGGTAGGATAGCGGTTGTTGAAGGCACATATATATTCATCACTCATACGATAGTTTCTTCTGCAGCCATTCAGGAGGAGTAGCTTGTATGATTGAAATTGACTCATTTGACAATAAGGTCACGTGTATTAAGACCGCGTCGCCCCTGGGTGAGCAGGCGATTATGTGGGTGTACGCGTATCAGGTAGAAGATGTGATCTTTGATGCAGGTTGTTGGAATGCTGTTGAAGAGCTGCGGACCTTTGCTCGAAAGCAGCCAGTGAAGCGAGTGTTTGTGACGCATAAGCATGAAGACCATTATGGTGGAACAGCAGCTTTCCTTCCAGATGCAGAAGTATTTGCTGGACCTGTAACGTTGGAGGCGTTGCGTGAGCCATATCCGTTGCCCGAGTTTTTTCAGTTTGTATGGGGGCTTCCGGAGCCGGTAGCAGAAGGACAGGATTTGACGGACACCTCAATTTTGGTGGGTGATTATTCCTTTGAGGTGGTGGATTTGTCTGGACATTGTGAGGAGATGATAGGATTTTGGGAACCGGAGCTGCGATGGTTTTTTTCTGCGGATGCAATTCCCCTACCATCACGGAAACAGATGGCAATGCCTGAAGAGAATATCCCAATGATGATTAGTCGGATGCAAGAGATTCAGGATCGAAATGTTGAGGTTCTGTTTGATGGTCATCGAGGTCCCATTAGTGAGCCGCGAGACCATATTGAGAAACGCATCCGTTTTCTTACAGAGTTGCGAAGACAGGTTCAGGAATTGGTGGCAGAGGGGAAGACCATTTCTGAAATAAAGGCAGTTTTGGGTTTTCCTGAACCGTGGTATCTTCCTAATACAGAAGGTCGTTTTGCGATTGAGCATCTAATTCGGTCTTTGGCTGAAGATTAAGCGCTGGTTAAGCATTTGAGCGAAAACGGTGTGCAATTGTTGGTTTTGCATTCTTTAAGGTTATGAATTCTATAATCTTGTGAAGAAAAGATTTAATGGCAAATACAGGGGCGTTTTCTTGAGGGGCATTAAACGACACGAACATTGACAGAAGACCCATCTGTTAATGATTGGTAATTTGCTTCCGGAGAAAGGTGTCAAGCCAGATGTCCGTACAAAAGAAGTCGCCTCAGGCAGGCTCCAAAGAAAAGACGACAAATCGGTTTGAACGTCTTGTGGAAGCATCCGGCGCATTGATAATCGGAGTAGACCGGAAGGGACAAATCACACTCTTTAACAGACGTTGTGAAGAGGTTTCAGGATATAAACGGGAAAAAGTACTTGGAAAAGGCGTTATTCCCTTGTTAATCGCAAAAGAGGAACGAAAGGAAGTTCGTCAGCGATTCAAGAAATTATTAAATGGAAATCTACCAAGTAGCCCTCTCAAAGTACATTGGATTGATAAACGGAGAGGCCGTCATCTTATTCAATGGAATAACACCTTCCTTACAGACATAGAGGGTCATGTTTCAGAGATTTTAGGAATTGGTATTGATTTAACTGAACAACAACAGACAGAGGAAAGTCTTGAAATCATTCAGCAAGAACATCTACTTGTTTTAGAAACAGTAAGTGATGTTGTCCTTATTCTCGATTCAGATTTTCGCGTGGTAAGCGTATCAAATGCTGTTGAACCCCTTTTAGGATATAAACCAAAGGAATTAGTTGGGAAGTCCTTTCCTGAAATTGGTGTCTTAACCCCAGACTCATTAGAACGTGCTGTTGAGAATGCACGGCGGGTTCTGAGAGGTGAAAAGACGCCATTTTCCATTTACGAGTTCATCAGAAAAGATGGCAGACACAAATTCGGTGAAATTCGAAGTGCCCCGATTGTGCGGAATGGCAAGATGGTGGGGATTATCACTATTGCCAGAGATGTTACTCAACGCGTTTTAACAGAAGCGGCTTTGAAAGAATCAGAGAAAAAATATCGAGCGCTGGTTGAGCAATCCCTAGAAGGTATTGTAATAATTCAGGATAACAAAATCGTGTTTGCAAATTCAGTGATTACTAAACTGAGCGGATATTCGCATGATGAAGTTCTTAATCTTAGTACCGAGGAGATGTGGAATGCTATTCATCCTGAGGATCGTCAGCAAGTTATGGAACGGTTACAAAATCGTATGAGTGGAAAAGTGGTACCAAAACGGTATCAGGTGCGCGTCTTTCGGAAAGATGGAACATTCTATTGGGCAGAACTGTCTGTGGATTTAATTGAATTTAGTGGAAAACCAGCAATCCAGGCAACCTACATCGATATAACTGATCGAAAGAAAGTCGAAGAAAGATATCGAAGTTTGGTTGAGAGTGTCCCGGTTGGATTATTCCGTACAACACCTGATGGACGAATATTGGATGCTAATCCGGCTTTGGCTGAAATGTTAGGTTTTGATAACAAGGAGGCTCTAATCCAACGGAAAGCCTCAGAATTTTATGTTGATCCTAGAGCGCGTAAAAAATGGGAAGAATTAGTGAGAAAAGAAGAAGTTGTTCGGGCGTTTGAAGCACATTTTCGGAGTATTGATGGAGAATTACTATGGATTGAATTGAACGCACGTGCAATCCGTGATGCAAATGGTGAAGTCTATTGTTATGAGGGGACAATAGAAGATATCACCGAACGCAAAGAAGCGGAACTCAAATTATCGACTGCCCATCAACGGGCAGAATTTCTTGTAGATCTCATGGCTCACGATTTGAATAACATCAATCAAGGAATCATGTTGTCCTTGGAACTGATTGCAAGTGATGAACAATTGCCAAAACACCTACGGGAAGGGTTACAATCGTTAGTTAGTCAAGTCGAACGAAGCGCTGATCTCATCTCCAACGTTAAACGCTTCCAATCCCTCGAATCCGAACCCCGTCGTCTTTCTACACGAGACCTCGCCCCTCCGTTTCATGCAGCGGTACGCGCGGTCGAACGGGCCTTCCCAAACAAGCAGGTGTTTCTTTCTACAAACATCGAGGACCAAACCTATTGGGTGAAAGGGGATGGATTTCTCACCGAATTATTCTTTAACATTTTACATAATGCTGTGAAAATGGACCGTAATCCACTTGTAAAAATCGAGGTTCAAGCCAGTAATGTCCAAGCTAATGAATTTGTAAAAATTGAAGTACAGGATCAAGGACCGGGGGTTCCTGATTCAGAGAAGAAAAAAATTTTCAACCGCTTCCCGAAGGCAATGGAAAAGGTTCGAGGCTCAGGCATTGGCCTGACGCTGGTTCAACGAATCCTCCAACGTTATGGTGGTCAGATTAAAGTCGAAGACCGTATCTCTGGGGATCATTCACAGGGCGCTAATTTTGTGCTGCTCATACCAAGGGGGGATCGATGATAGTTTCAATCTTCATTGTGGACGACGACGAAAATCTTCATCGGGTCTATCGATCCCTATTTTCAATGAAGGGATTCGATGTAGTTGGTAGCGCCTTTGATGGAGCCGAAGCGGTGAAACTCTTTGATACCTTGAACCCGCGACCTGACATTCTGCTCATGGATTATCGGATGCCCATCAAAGATGGTGTCTCTGCAACCAGAGAAATTCGAACCATTGACCCAGCAAGTAAAATCATCTTTTTGAGCGCAGACGAAACAGCTCGTGAGCAGGCCATGAAGGCAGGGGCTACATCATTCCTGATTAAACCCGTTCGCTTTGCTCAACTTCTTCAAGCTATTACAAAAGTATTGGACAACCACTAAACATCTTTGTAATCTCGTATTTTCTGAAAGAGGGCAAGTCGCTAAATCGTTTTTTCGACATCTTTGGATTTATGTTTCCTAAACTGGTAAGATATACTGGTTGGATGATAGGAAAGATGATTTTCATCATAAATCCGCTCAGCAATTGCACCATAAGACAGCCCTTGTTCTCTTAATTCAATGATTTTCTGAATAATTTCCTTGGAAACAGGTTTTCGTCGTGAATCAGATCGTGCTTCAAGAACACCAAGCAGTTTTTCTGCTTTGGATTGACGTCCAACAGCGAATTGAAAAGAGGGCAGTCTACAAGCTCGTTTTATACTTTCTTGTTCTTCGATGGCAACTTTGAATGATTCTTTGTAGTATCTTGAATTGATACCAAATGCAGCTAGAAGGTTAACCGTGAAATCTCCATTTACTCCACAGGCAATTCCCATATATTGGCTTTTAATACTAACAAAGCCATCACTATCATTCAGTCCTTGCAGGAACTTCAAACGAACACTGCGGGGAGTGCTTAGTAACCAGTTAGCTTTGATAGGATTATAAGTGGTTAGTTCTTCACTTTTAAGTCCAAGAATACTTTGCATCATCCAAGTCGTTATTGGAGTTCTTTCAGTAACCCATTGAAAAGCATATTTGGGATGAGCGGATTGTCTTGTTGTTATTCCAATTTTGCCTAGTGCATAGCAAACACCTTCACCCATTTCTTTACTCCAAGAATATCTCGTTGATAATCTGAGTTTGATGTCTGTCGATTGAAGACTGCTCTGTTTAGCTGCATCGCCTACTAACACACCAAGGATATACGCAACAGCATCACTTTGATTCATTTCTCCAAATTTTTTTTCCCAAAAAACCATTTGGTTGGTTTCAATCGATTTGAGTTGACTGACAACATTCATAACCTGTTGCCAATCAGTCACGTTATTAGGTACTCTGATGAAATCTGTTGGGTTGAAACTATCTTTAGTGATTCTTTTTGGAATCCATCTCATTCCCTTTCCAGGAAATTCAGAAGGCACATGCCTTGCAAGCTGTAAAAGATCAGGTCTCTTCGCTCCTTTAAACAAGTGACCGACAGTACTCCTATGGATTTCAAGTAATTTTGCTACATCCTCAAATAAACCTCCTTCTTTTAACATTTCAAGAGCTCGAAAATATTTTTCAACTTGCGTTAATCGATTTTGATGAGTAGTTGCTTTTGAAAGCCCGTCATAGGGATAATAAGTTCTTAGTCGTGCTTCAACATCTCTTAAAGACCGAAGCCCACTATTCTCTGATTTCAATTCAGCTAGTCTGTTTTTCGCTTCTGTTTTGCTAACCGATTGCTCAATATACCAATATAGTCGTGGTCTTTTGCCATCCTTCACCAAACCAGTTACGAATTGCCGATTTGCACTGTAGGTTTTATGGTTGTTAATTTGCCATATAATTAGAATGATTTCTCTTCGTTGAATTGTAGCCTTGTCTTCAAATTTTTTTATCACGTCAAGATGTAATTCTGCGTCACTAATTAATTCAAAGAACTTCGGGTTTCGTTTTAGCCCTGGATATTCGGAATCGATTAGAGTATGTAACCCTTGTTTCGTTTTAATGGTATGGTGGCTAACCTGTGGTTTCCACAATCGAATTGATGCTTCATCCCAAGATGAAAATTGTTCGTCTTCTGATGATTTTTCATCGTCTTCATTATATTCTCGTGTTTCAAATAACATGGAATCCCTTAGGATGTGGTTGTGATGACGCGGATTTTGGTTATTTTATATACGTTACTGTTTTCACTAAGGACCTGTTAAAACTCATCAATCTACCTTCCTATAATGCAAAAGCTATCGAAAGAACTTTGATTTCTCGAATCTTATTTTGAAGAAGAAAAAGTCGTATAAACGGCAAGGCTATACCGTTTTGCTCAATTACTAGACTTTGGTGACGTTTATTGATAATCCCCAAGCAAATGCCACTCGAAAAGATACTAAAGACTGTTGAAGGAATCGAAAATTTACTTATTGTTGGTTGTGATGGATGTTCAGGCATTTACATGGTTGGCGGGGAAAAACAGACTGAGACGCTGGCTAAGATGATTCAGATGTACCGTCAAGTGAACAATGAGCCTGGTGAAGTGCGTCATACTATCGTGTTGCGTCAGTGTGATCGGCAATTGGTCGCAACAACGCTTCGCCCGCAACTCGAAAATGTCGATGCCATGATTTCTCTCGCGTGTGGAGTTGGTCCACAGACTCTTATTGATGTCTTCCCAGATATGAAAGTCTTTACTGCTGTAGACACGTATGGCATGGGGGGAAAGGATCGGGAATTAGGTCATTTCTTTGAATATTGTAGTGGATGCGGTGATTGCCTGCTCAATGAAACGGGTGGTATTTGCCCGATGACCCGTTGCCCCAAATCCTTGGTAAACGGTCCATGTGGAGGAATGCTTGACGGCAAATGTGAGGTCGGAGACTACAAGAATGACTGCGCGTGGTATCTGATTTATGAACGACTCAAGAAACTGGGACGATTAGATTTGTTCCGGAAGTATCGGGAACCGCGTGATTGGCGGGTCTCTCAATCTCCACGCAAATTGGAAATCTAGCAGACGGTGAGAAGAACAATGACAAAACATGAAGCATACAGTAAACTCATGGAACAGCTCCATGCAGGTAAATTTGTGTATACAGGCGAACTTGAACCCGAAAAAATCGGTGATATGGAAGAGGTCATTGAAGGCGCCAAGAAATTAGTGGGTCATGTCGTCGCTGCGAACGTGACGGACATCCCCCAAAGCTTTGCTTACATGAACTCATTGGGTCCCTCCTATATGATTCAGGAAAAAGCCGGACTGGAAGCGGTCTGTCAGATGACCTGCCGCGACCGAAACCGACTCGCGATGTTCGCAGACCTCCTTGCTGCTGGAGCCCTAGGTATTGTTAATATTCTTGCATTAACCGGCGATCACCCCAGCTTAGGCGATCAACCCGAAGCCAAACCCGTCTTTGACCTCGATTCAGCCAGCCTTACCCACCTGATTCGAAAAATTACCGATGAAGGTGTTGACCTCAATGGCCATGAAATCCATAATCCGCCCAAATTCCATGTGGGCGTTGCCATCAATCCAGGCGCAAAACCACTAGAACCCGAAATCCTGAAACTAGAGCGAAAAGAATCTGTGGGAGCCGAATTTGCACAGACGCAGGTGGTCTTTGAAATCGAAAAGGCTAAGGAATTCATGAAAGCCATCAAACACGTCAAAGTTCCCACTCTCGTCGGCATCTTCCCTCTAAAGAGCTATAAGATAGGTAAGTGGATGGACGATTTTGTACCCGGCGTGACAATTCCACCTGATCTTCTTCAGCAATTAAAGGAACTAGGATCAATTGAAGACAAGCCGAAGCGTAAACAAAAGATCGCTGAAATGAATATCGAGTATTTTGGTGAAGTCATCAAAGAGCTTCGGAAAACAACTCAAGCAGCTGGATGTCATATTATGGCTGTCAAATGGGAGGAACTAATTCCGCCTCTCATCGAGGTTGCTGGTAAGTAGCCCTAATCAACCGAAACCTCATCTGTATTAGCTACATACGTAGCAAGCCATCCCGCCCACGTCTGCATCGGTTGTCCCATGCCGTTGTTCCTCGCTTGGAGAATGCGACAGGCTGCAGCAGCTGGACGCCCTTTCGTCAATTCTTCATAACCATCAGTGATGGGGAGGAATACGACGATGGAATAGCAATCTTTTTCCTTCACGAAATATTCTTAGGTATAGGGATGGCTAATGGCTCCTGATTTGATTACTGATATGTTTGATGATGCTGTAAGAAGATATGTAAAATTAAGAACTTTACGAGTCTATCCTCTCTCTGGAGATCAAACAGACCCCTTAGAGGAAGGACAAAACTACTGGCTTGTCATTCCCCTTAAAAGTGATGGACCTGATGATGATTTCTTAATTAAACGTATTCAGGTACGGGTTGTGGGAAACCCAAACCAAATCGATTTTTACTCCGATGGTACTTGTTCAGAGATATTACCTCGAGATGATCGTGGAAAGCCTCGTGTTCACTTATCATTTCCTATTGAGGATGTGCCATGGATTGAAAAACAAGTTTATTACTCGCCAGTAAGGGCCTATTTGAAAGCGAATAGGACCATTGCACAAAGTGATCTTGAATTCAACATTGGTGTTTATGCCTACTTTGTACCACGGGGAGGGTATTGGTTCACTGAAAATCCATAAAGGTTAGAACGTGAAAGAAGATGTCAAAGATTGAGGAACTATTGAAAAACGCAGTAAAAGACTATGTTAAGCTGTTCACTTTTCAACTGCTCCCAGATCCACCAGGAGGTATGCTTCAACGTAACCAGGACTATAGGTTAATAATCGCTGTTCAAAATATTGGATCTGAAAGTTTTTTGCTTGAATGGGTTCAGGCCCGGATTCAAGGCGAACCCGACCAAGTGGAATTCTACTCTGATGCTAATCGCAATGAGATACTATCTCGTGATTGGCAGGGAAGACCTCGAATCCATCTCATGTATCAGAAATTCAATCCGTGGACTGGGGTTGGTCCTTTGCCCATATACCCTGACGAAATAATGACTTTTCCAACCGTCCATTTTAAAATGCTAAGATCTTTACAAAAAGAATTGCTTAAATTCAATATTGGAATCTATGCTGAAATGATTCCAGAAGGACATAATTGGGTTAAGGCACATTGGGAAGGAGGAGTTTGATGGATGCCGGATACTATCGTTGAATATCGGAATAGGATTATTGAACAAGTAATGAGGGTTTTTACTCCTCGTGTATATTTACAAGACTCTACACAAGAGGTCGATGAAGTAAAACCTGGTGAAAAATATGCACTACATTTCGACATTGGATGTGTTAATCCTCCTGAAAATCTTCGATTTACTCAAATTACTCTTCGTGTACAAGGTGAGCCCGATGAAATTGACTTCTATACAAACGACCAATGTAATCAAGTCAGGCCAAGAGACTATCAAGGAAAACCTCGGGTGTACCTAATAAAAATTGGTGAGGAATTCTGGGTGTATAAAGTGAATACGCTTCCATATGCATATTTCTTCGCTCATAAAAGAACAAAGAAGCTTACATTTACTATAGGGGTTTATGCCCACCTTATTCCTCTGGGGAAACGGTGGTTTACAGTTTCTCCTGAACCTTGGTGACCAATATTTAGCTTAGTAGCTATCGGTAACTACACTTCAAATACGAACATAACACTCAGAATAAGCAACCAGAAGCGCAAATCCTTACCCTGAGTGATTCAAGAGATATTCACTATGACCCTTTTTTTGACATAACCACTCACTCCAGGCAAATCAATTACCTGTCCAAGTGGCGTTCTGCGTGTGAAGATTCCGGAGTCGATGATGACCAAGCTCGAGGAGTTGAAGGGCATCGAAGATAAGGTTGTACGAAAGGAGAAAATCGCCGAATACAATGTGGAGTATTATGGTGAATTTCTCCGTGAACTTCGTAAGACCACCCATGCTGCGGGCTGCCACATTATGGCAGTGAAGTGGGAAGAGCTCATTCCACCCATTATTGAAGCGTCTAGCGGCTAAATTACCTTAGTAAAGTCTATGACCAGTTGATGAAGCCTCTTTAGACTAGTGATGGCCATAGCGGTGCCATATTTCCAATTCCATGAGCCCAGGCCACATTCGGGACCGGCAAAAGGAATGCGATCGAGCCCATAACGATTGACAGCCGTTTGAAGATAGTGCATCATCTTCTCTTTTGTTTGTATATAGGGATGAAAATCGCCAGATTGGATTTGGTCCCATGCATATCGGAGATCGCTGGTGTCAGGGATGGTGGGTCCATCGGTTCGCATCACCGCAGCACGGAGGAACTTGTCATTATCGATGAGCCAGGTTTTGGAGACAACGACTCCGAGATGTGCTTCTAGGAGGTTCCAATCAGCTGAAGCGAGTTGATGATAGGGTGACGCGTGAAGGTGCAAGCCCCGATACTGGTTAGATGGAATGACGGAGAAGATGCGGTTCCAATTGGTGATGAGGTGGGATAAGTGAGGATCTGTTTTCGTATCGGTGAATAGGTCTCCGACACCAGTGACTCCGATGGAGGGTTCGTCCAATGTCATGACACGGGGTTGGAGATACTTGGTCTGGATTTGTGCGTTTTTCATATAGGATTGGACTATATCTGTAAAGGCTTCGATAAGTGCTTCATCGTATCGGAGGTTAATGCCCATACTTCGCCAAAGGCGGCTAGACATTTCGAAGGGTCCAGTAATGCAGGCACGGTATTCGATAGTGTCAATCCCGAATTCTTGACAGATAGTTTTGGCGCTTTGTTTGAGAGCAAGCATTTCAGCAACTTTGGCTCTTTCTGGTGGAAGTCGAATGGGGGTTCCATCCCAAAGATAGGTATCAGTCTCTTTTTGGAGCCCTTTTCCATGGCGTACGATTGGATCAAGGAACTGGCTCAACATATCCCGATCAATACTACTTTGAACATAGCAGGGTACGCTCACTTGTGAGCCTAATGCCGCCATTTTCTGTGTGAAGGCTGCATTATGTTCGTGGATGAAGTAAGTTGCAGCTTCTGTGTTTCTTCCATCCTCAAGGTCAGCTGCGCCGCGGATGTATTGTTTCAGGTCGATACCAATTAATGGAAAACTTCCTACATCAGTTGGTCGGATCTGAAGAGCTGCATTCTTCACCACAATGGATGCCTCAGGTCATTTGGATTGTAGGGAATAACCTTGATGAAATATGTAGCACAGCTACCTTAAGGCATTAGCTCACAATAGTGTGAAAATGGTAACTAAACGGTTGACTTGGCAGATTTCTTGGTCTTCTTTGTAGTTGGTTTGACATCTTCCTTTACAGGCCAACGACTCCCATGTTCCAATGCCCGATCAATAGCGATCTCTGCAATTGCGCTAGCGTGTTCGAGTATTTTTCCGAAAGATTCAAAGATGTTCTCCAAACAAAACATAGCTTTCTGGCGTGGCCCAAAAAGAGCACAACTTTCAGGCGTGAGTTGGGGCAGCATTTTTTCACAAAGTGTTACTAAATGTTGTTCCATCAATTCCTCAGCTTGCTGGCGCATTGGTACGAAATGATCAATCTCGTTGATGACATGATTTGCGGCTTTGTCATCGCCAATGAGCATGGCTTCAGCAGCCATAACATAGATGCGATGAACGTGGTTTCCTGTTTTCAGCGCTAGATTCAAGAGATCCTTGGGGCATTCTTCATTACCCAGAGAAATTACTGACTCAGCGATACCTTTTGCATGATCAGCGACGTTTTCAATGCGCTGGATGAACATGAGATAGGTCAAACAGTCCATGGAATCGATGCTTAGTTCATTCATGAACCGTGGATCGAGCAATGCAGCACGAAGTTGTTTGAAGACTAAGAAGTAAAATTGATTGACATCTTCGTCGAGGCCAATAACGGTTTTCGCGAGTTCAACGTCACGAATTTGGAGTGCGGAAAGGGCATCTACTAACATGGTGGATGTGATACGGTGGGCGAGGCGCATGCTCTTGGGTAAATCTAGTTGATTTAATTTCATTAGGGATTGAATAACGATTTCATTTGTACTTGCGTCAATAATTTGCAGTCCTGTGAGCATACGCACGCGTTTGCGAACCAATGATTGTTGCTCAGGTGTGAATACACCTCTGGAACGGATTCGGATAATGCCGAAATTATTAAGATATGCAGCGATAAGGCGCCGTTCTAAAATTCCAGGTTCATCCTTTGGGTCTATCATGATTTCTTGTTCAGAGGGCTCATCTGAGAATTCTTTGACTGGGTAGACGGCTAGAGATCCGTCGCGTTGAGGGATAAGAATTACATGATTAGAGGAGTCCAACTTGTATTTACTTGCCCAACTTTTGGGTATGGAGATGACTAGCGAGGATTTACCTAGGCGCATGATTTTCCGTTTTTCCATAACTCTGCCCTTCTTAGTTAGTATTAGCACCCGCACTGATAGCTACGCTTTAGTGCTGTCTATATATCTTGCTAAGCGTCAATATTTTTCATACAAAATCTATGCTGACAATACTTTCCAAACGCGTGGAATTATGCAACCCTTTTTAAGCACTAATAGCTGCCAGCTATTTAAACCAGGCTCTGAACCAGGTGAGGATCATGGGACAGATGCAATATGTTGAAATTATTATCCGCGGCGATTTAATGCTCCGACAAATCATCCGAAAAATTGGTGAACAACTTCAAGAAAAAGACATAGAAGCGGATTTCAGTTCTACAGTTGTTGTACCACATTGGCGAATGGCTACAAAACTTCAATACCCTTCGCTCGGAGTGCTGCATGCAGAAGTTACAGCCAAGGATATGTTTCGTTTTGAAGCGCTACTACAAGAGCTGCTTGAACAGGAGCAATGCCAACTGATTGCTCTGAACAAGCTAGAAAAACGCTAAGAAACGAATTTGGGGGAATTTAGGTGGCAGATATTTACCGAGACCAAGACGAAGTCCCTCCAGACTCAATTGACGCCACCCAAAAAGACGACGAAGAGCGTCATTTCGCCCAACCTAAATGGCGTCCAGGAAAAAACTTTGTAAAACTTGTTGCAAGTTTAATTGCAGCCACTGTCACCTATCTAATGACCTTTTTCCTGGAACCACAGCTTCGGATGGCATTGGTACTGCTGGTATTAGCTGCAGCCTTGTGGATTACGGAATCAATTCCCCTTGCGGCTACTTCATTGTTGATTGCCCTACTTCAGCCGTTATGGGGAATCCAAACTTTTGATGATGCCCTGACCCCATTTTTCAGTCCCGTTGTTGTTTTGCTGCTTGGTGGCTTCTTCTTAGCCATTGCAGTCGATAGACATGATTTAGATGAACGCATCGGAGAAGCCCTACTCAAACGGTTGGGTACTAATCCTCGTTGGATTGTATTAGGTTTGATGCTAGGCACAGCTGTGCTATCTATGTGGATTTCAAACACCGCTGCTGCTGCATTAATGATAACTATCGCAATTCCTGTTGCTGATCGCGTTCCAGATCCAAAGGGAAAACTGCAAAAAATTATGATTTTAGCTGTAGCCTATGCCGCTTCAATAGGAGGGTACATGACACTTATTGGAAGTCCTCCGAACGCGATGGCAGCTGCTTTCCTTGCCCTCCCGCCCACAACTATTTTCATTTCCTTTTTGGGCTGGTCTCTATATACACTTCCCATGGCGTTAATCTTAATCTTTATCACCTGGGCGATTCTCTTTGCCCGTTTTCGAACGAACGTGAAATTCATCCCCGCTGTGGAAACCAAGGAAAAACGAAAGCTTAGTGGGAAACAAAAGGGGACTCTGGTTGTTTTTCTGTTAGCAGTGGTGCTTTGGCTTTCGGAGCCGTTTCATCCCTTGAACTCACCGATGGTAGCGGTGGCTGTGGCCATTGTGCTATTCGCTGTCGGTCTACTCAAGAAAGATGATGTGAAAAAAGCCGATTGGAACACCCTACTCCTGTTTGGAGGAGGTTTAAGCCTAGGAGCAGCATTAACTGCCTCTGGGCTATCAACCATAATTAGTAATGGAGTTCTCACCTTAATTCCGCTATTAGGATATAGTGGAATAGTTGTACTCCTTGCAGCCTGTGCTCTTATCTTCAGTATGGTTGCAAGCAATACGGCCAGTGCCAGTATCTTCATTCCCATTGCCATTTCCGTTGCAGTGAGCATTGGAGCCAACCCCGTTGTCTTTGCGGTCCTTATCGCAATCGCGTGTAGTATTGATTTCATGCTTCCGATTGGAACGCCTCCCAATGCCATTGCTTATAGCACAGAAAGAGTGACCATGAAGGATATGATAACCACAGGGATTACCCTAAACCTTCTTAGTCTCTTGATAGTCCTGTTATTCGCCTTTTTCATCTGGCCATTCATTCCCATAATCTAAACTAAAGGAAGGAACAAATGATGTTTGCGGAATACGACCCCGTGCGGATAATCAAGCACGTCTTTGGCGTTCACCCCGATCAGATAGCACCAACCGTGCTCATTGCGCCTGCAAGACACTTCGTTACTGAGTTCATAGAAAGGCTTCAGAAACCTCAGCCATTTGGAAGATGGTTTACAGGAGTTTCAGGCTTTTTAGAAGATGAGAGATTTGTTACCGTGTTAGATAATATTCGGTATGCACCGGGTATGGCAGATTGTGTATACTTTCTCCAGTTTGCAGGAGTGAAGCAGATTCTCTATACTGGGGCCATTGGGGGCTTGGCAAAGGGGATGCAAATTGGTGATTTGGTACTGGCAAAGGATTGCGAACGGGGCGATGGGGCTTCAGGGTATTTTGCATCGCTTTTCGAAAGAGCCTGTGTGTGCACCGAGTTAGCCAAGAAAGTGCGACCAGTTTTAGAATCTGTGGCTGATAAAGAAGGGCTTCAACTTTTTGAAGGGCGTATTTTCACCACTGATTCGCTTGCTGCAGAAACCATCGATTTTCTCACAGCGCTATCGGTGCAGTCGTTTGTTGGGATAGAAATGGAAACCAGTGCGTTATACACTGTTGCTGAGAGTGCAGGGATGGATGCGGTTGCCGCTCATGTGGTCTCGGATTTACCGCTGCAAGGGAAGAGTCTTTTTGATGACTTGACGAAAAAGGAAAAAGAAAGAAGGGTAAGCGCCCAGTCGGCAATCATCAATGCGTTATCACAGTCGATTGTTGCATTGATGAAAGAGGACGAATAGGCGCGAGATTTTAGGCTTTTCCAGCGAAGATGAGAATCACACCGATTAGCATCAAGATTCCGACGAGGGCAGTGAGACTCAAACTGATTCCACCAAGAGCAATGAAGATGATTGAGAAGACTAGTAATAGGATGAAATAGGTTGAATTGTATCGACGGTAAAGGCGCATGCAGAAGACAAGTGATAGTAACCCGAGTGCGAAGTAAATGATGCCGAGGGCAATGCGTACAAGATCTACACTAAGAAGCGAGTTTGCCAAGTCCGAGACGCCGAGGAGAATTGCGATGATTGCAGCGACTAATGCAAGCACAATTCCTGTTAGTACTAATGCGTTGGTTTTAGCCAATATGTTCACCTGCCATCTCTGCGCGAGAAGTTCCCTTAAAGGCTTGTGCTGGTTAAAAAGGATGTTCTAATTAGGCGCCAAACATCGGGGACTTATCCAGTGCATTCATGAGTAAAGGCATCACTGCCATTCCAAGAATGTGCCCAAGACTACCCTTGGCACAAGCTCGTTCACTGAACTCCGATACATCATCATTTCGAATGGTGGGACCAACTAAGATGATTGGAACAGGATCCCCGGTGTGTTTTCCATTTGTACAGGTTGTTGTGTGGTCGCCCGTAATTGCAATGTGTGTGTGCTTCATGTCTATTAGGTCAATTAGCAGTTGAATCAGGTGGTCAAACTTTTCAACCATAGCAATCTTTTTCATCGGATCCTTATCATGAGCGGCGCTGTCGGTGGGTTTGAAGTGAAGAAACACATAATCATGGGTTTTGAGCGCTTTCGCTGTGGCCTTCGCTTTGGCTTCGACATCTGTGTCGTAGCTAGCGGTTGCTCCTGGTACTTTGAGTATGTCCATACCCACACTTCGGGCAACACCTTTGTAGAGCGCACCGCCAGCGACGCAAGCTGTGGAAATCCCGTAAATTTCTTTGAGCGAAGGAATGACTGGAAGGACACCTGCCCCCCGTAAGAGTACAATATTCGCTTCGGGAAGTCCAGCCTTCTTCCGTTTTACATTAATGGGATTGTCAACAAGGATTCGGTAAAACTCTCGTGTGAGTACATTGATCAGCTGCGCTGTCTTTTCTGCCTTTTTACTCTCCTCTAGGGGTGTAGAGGCGAGAACTGAATCACTGTGACCATGGGGGTCCGTGTCAGAAATGGCTGAGGATAAGCCAGCTCCACGCAATACAACGACGCACCGATGTTCAACGGTGTGACCCACAATCACCTTGACTTTGGGGAAGCCGGGTACTTTCAATCCATGAATGAGTCTGGCTAGTTCGTCCCCTTCTGGGAGGTTGCGCCCTGCCCGCCGATCGATGACGGTGAAGTTGTCATCGCTGGTTTGCTTGACAGTAGCAAAATTTCCGCGAAAGGCTACATCTGTGGGTTCGAGGTCGAGTCCCGCGCCAAGCGCTTCAAAGGGGCCACGACCGGTATAGCAATCTCTGGCATCATAGCCAAACAAGGACAGATGTCCGGTGTCACTGCCTGGTGGGATTCCGGGGGAAAGAACATGGAGTAATCCTGCAGCACTCTTCACAGCCAATTTATTGAGAGTTGGTTTTTTGGCGGCTTCCAAAGGCGTTTTTCCGTTGAGTGATGGGATTGGGCGATCTCCGATTCCGTCACCGATTATTAGGATAGCTTTTTCTTCAGGCATAGTGTGGCTTACCCCTGTCTTCAGGTCTCTCACGCAGTAATAAAAAGCTACTCCCATTACCGAAACAGCAAAAAAGCGGGAAGGTAATGAGGGGGTGGTGATTTTTATGCCGAGGTGGCGGAGTGGCCACGCGACAGCCTGCAGAGCTGTTTTATATGGGTTCAAATCCCATCCTCGGCTCCACTTCCAATTACAGTTTAGTGTTGCTAAGAATAGTCTGTTATATGGATAGTGGTTGGTTAACCTGCTGAAACGTCAGGAGGCGGGACCGGGGCGAGTTGAATGGGTTTGAAGATTCCTTTCATACGTAATTGATAGATTGCCATGAGAGCTTCAAGTTTATCGGTTTTGGCGGCAGCAAGATACGTACTCAGAATCTGCCCCAAGAAGATGTATTCTCGGTCTTTGGTAAATTCCTTTGAGAGTTTGTAGATGTCTGATTCGATTGAGCTGAGCTGTGCTCCCCTAGGTTTGCGGGGAACAACGCTGTGTGGATGACGTAGAGAGATAAGGAAGACCTCTTCAACTAGGTCTGAGGCGCTGTTGAACTGGTCTACGCGACCTTCCCAGTGTTTGAAGTCTGCGTTATAGCGGGTTTCGAAGACATTTGTGAAGGTTTCCAATCGACCCCGTAACTGCTCACTTGGCACTCCATTTAGAACGAGGGCGACACGGACGAATTGACCGTCGTTGATGAGGATTCGAAAGCCTTCGTATTGGAGTTCACGGAGGGTTCGAGCCTCATCTGAATTTTTGGCAAGACCAGGGCTGTCCCCTAGATCATGTCCAAAGGTTGAGATCGCTTGGAGGAATCCAGCAACAAGTGTTGCGTCTTGACTCTCTGTAGCGAATGGATCGAAGACACAGATGCCACTTTCCTTATGGAGAACGAGGAGGCGGTTCAGATTCGCAACGTCACTGAAGGTGTCTGCAATAGCTTGGTATTTGGCGAGTTTTTGTTGGCGTTTTGGAATAAGGATATAACGGCGATAAGCTAGTCCAGAGCCTAAGGGAACGATGATGACAATTGCAGCGATAACGAGAATTATCACGATATTTTGAGCAACCATAGAAGTAAATGACATTACATAGAGGGGATCAGTTGTTGGAATAACCTCCATATTCGTAACAGTTGCATAATTTTCTGTTTCCTCTAAGCTGATATAGAAGTGATGTTCACCTTCAGCGGTCAGCACTCCTTCGAATAGGACCCACCCGTTAGTCCCAACAATTCCGATGATAGGATCATAGTTCCCACTTTCTGCAGTTATCATAAGAGTAACTTCAGTACCAGGAGCTAAGTAAGCCGTTTCTGATTGAAGCCTAAATTTACTGGAAGAAAACGAAACCAATGAGCTACTTGTGTTTTCAAGAAATAGTTGAAGATTAAGATACCATTCCAGATTATGATTGGGAGGACTTTGTAATAGATGTAGGTTTGTTTCGTAATTATAACTGATGGTTTGTTTTGGTAGAATCGTAAGTGTGATCGTAGTAATCGTATCAACAAAGTCTTGCGCTTCCGCGTATATTTTGACTGAATAGGTTCCAGGTGTGAGAGAATCTGTATCAAAACTAGGAATTTCATAGAGTCCGAGTCCAGGAGTCGCTAAAGTGAGGGTGGTGTTTTCGCCTCCATTGACCCCCGCTTTTACTGTACCATGGCTTAGGTCTTCACCACTAAGGACATCACGTAGAATAACTCGGAGAATTGTGGGATGTTCCAGTGTGGGGTATTGCCAGTCTTCGTAGAGGACAATATGCAGAAATTCAGCGGGAACATCGATAAATGTGGGTCGCGGTTGCGGCTGGACATCGATAACATCTGACCAGGTTGATTCGTAGCCAAACTTATTGGCGTATATGATGATGTAGGCAGAATCGCCTTCATGGAATACTTTTCCAGCGATGGGATTGGTATCGATGGTGATATTATAGAAGCCGGGCTTAGTTGAATCAATCACGTAAAGTTCAATCCAGTCTAACCGTTTATAGACTCCTTGAGATTCGTGTACGATGTAGGGGGTTAGTTGTGCGCCGGTGATGGGTAGACCAAAATCGTCGGTGTAGCGAATGGTGAATTGGAGGGAGGAGTCATTGATGTAGGGATGCGGAGAGGTAAACCAATAGTCTGAGATATTATTGAGCCCTGGTAAGGGTTGCCCGTTCCAGAAGAATACGATATGAGTAGCCCGACTTTTAACTTCAAATTGCTTTGTGACATTTTGGTCCTGGTTAAAGGGTGAGGAGAGTTGCATTGTTATGTTATGTAATATGTTTATTGACGCGTTCTCTGTGAAAAGGAACGCAGTATAGTATCCTTCGAAACCTTCTTCGGCCCAATTTATCCATTCATAATCAACGGTTGAATCGCCGGGTCCAATCCCCCATTCTTCTCCACTGCTGTCATTAATCACTGTGACTTCGGCATCATAGATAGGAAATCCATATTGATTTTCAAAGTAGACTTCAATATGGACGATGTCTCCACGAATTACTGGTTCACCAGCTTGGGGAAATTCATACGTGATTATAAGATTACTGACCATGTAGACTTCAAGGGTTTGAAGATTTAACCCAACCTCAGTACCATTCGACCAGAGAATATGAAGTGTGTAGACACCTGCCCAAGTGGAGGTCCACCAAATTGACCAATTGATATCTGCGATTCCACCAGGTGGCATTTGGAGGATGCTGAAATTAAACGTGTTTAATGCGTCGCGTGGATCATAAACAATAACATAACCATAACCGTTTGTTGCGTTGTGGCCAGATTGATCCTGCACATATCCTCTGGCTGTAACAGTATCGAATCCAGTGGCTTGTGTAATCACCTGCCCCGACATATCTAGGACTTCTGAATCCACCATATAATCTGGTGAGTCGCAGAGTATTGTCCATTGACCACGAGCGGCATTATCAATTATAATCCACCATCCAGTGACTGGTGAATATCGATAATACCAATCCATGTGAGCCAATCCGTTCAGCAAGACAGCGTTCACATTCCAATCAGAACCAATCGCCACCGATATTCTCCGGTCAATAGACAAAATGGGAAAATCAGCATAGAAACTTACATTCCAATCGACCCAATCTTGAAAAGCATATGCAGTGAAATGTGAATCCGCGTATAGATTCTCGTAAAACCATCCAAGCCAATCGACATCATATGTTAAACCGGACATGGTATATGTAACGTTATAATAGCGATTAGCGTTCGTCATATTGATAGCAGGTGAATGCCATCCCCCATCCCAGATACCCGTTCCGGGAGTCGGAAAGATATTCATTACAGGGGTCCCGTTTACAATCATCCCTATCTCACTGGGATAGAAAAACCGTGTAAATGCAACTACAAGAAAGAAATCAATAGAAGGCCCTGAGATGAAATTTAGGCTTGGCCAAGGGTAAGCGTTCCATGCATCACCCTCATCTTCTCCATCACCATCCGGTGGAATCCCCACATCCTCCATTAATACCCAACATGCTGCCGCACCAGGCATCATATTGAGGGCAAAGTAGAATGTGTCAGCATACGTCATATCACTATCTAAAACAATTGGAACAGTAGGGAGTGATACCCATTGTTCATTACCTCTTGGTATATCCGGAACTAGTTCCTGCATCCATGGGCCAATTTGCTTAGCTAGATCTGGCATTGTTCCAAGACCTGATGTTCCACTGGGGGCAGCGGCATACACTGTATAGTTAAACAATCCTCCAGTGACAGGGCCAGGCGGAAAAGGCGAATAGAGATATATCGCAAATTCGGTCAATTCGACAGGTGATAAGCTACTTATATTGAACGCCATTAACGTAACTTCACCAGGCCAGGTTTTTTGTTCCATCGGCCAATAATAGGTCCAACCTACTAAGGGATCATGATCTTCAACCAGAATGTAATCTTTTTGAGAGGTGATATCGCCAATCCGTGAAAAGAAGCTGATATCATGATATAGCATCCCTTTAGTGATGTGGACAGAATAATCAGTAACAGAATTTTGATTGAAAAAAGATCTTGAAACATTCCAAGTTAATTGAGTTAAGCGGGGTGAACCAGATCCAGTTTGATAGTCGGGGATATCCGGTGTTTCCACTTGGGTTTCTAGCATAAAGGATTCGCTTGGAGAAGTATGGTCTTGTTGATTCGATGGGGACCCTAATATGTTGCTGGACAGCGCATCTGGAGGATTTTCTAGCCCCGTATCCGCAATGGCATTGGGTTGTGAAACGGCGTCACTAAAAGGAATATAGGGTAGAATAGGGAATAGTATCATAGACATTATTAACAGAGAGAAGAGTTGTTTTCGCCTCATAGTAGCCACCTTTAACTGGCGAGATTTACCTTTGTAGCCGCAATGGTGCTGCGCACCAGCTTTGAAGAGGCCTAGCTTCCTCTTCAGAGTCCACCTAGAGCCGTGAAATACGCGTTCTTAAGTATTTGTCTAGATGGTGGGTAGAGGAAACGCTGTTGAGAGATAAACAAGACTCGGGAGTCTAGGCTATAAGGGATTGTGAAGGTTAGAGTATCTAATCTTGTCGGGGTGAGTACTCATGCAGGAATTATATGAACTAATTACTGGGCGAAGAAGTATTCGCCAATTCCAGAAGACTGCAGTTTCTCAAGGACGATTGAAGCGTATCCTAGAGGTGTGTAGGTGGGCACCTTCGGCTCATAATGCTCAGCCGTGGCGGTTTTTCGTGTTACAAGATGCTAAAACGAAGACGAAGCTCGCGAAGGCGATGGGACAGATTTTTCGGCAGGATTTGGAAGCCGATGGTGAAGAAGCCAAGCTTATTGAAGATTTGGTGCAAGGGTCAGTTGGCCGGTTTTCGTCGGCACCAGTTCTTGTTTTGGCATGTTTAACGATGAATTCTATGGATGTATATCCTGATGAGAAGCGTCAGCAGGCTGAACACGTCATGGCGGTTCAGAGTGTAGCTGCAGCTCTTCAGACGCTACTTCTTGCAGCTCATGCGGAAGGGTTGGGGGCTTGTTGGTATTGTGCACCATTGTTTTGTCCTGAGACGGTAAAGCAAGCCCTCGGATTACCGGAAGAGTTAGTTCCTCAAGCGCTCCTCATCTTGGGAGAACCAGATGAAACACCGGACGCTCCACTCCGGCATGCCTTTGAAGACGTTGTCACTTTTATTAATGAAACGGAGGATTGAATTTGTGTCAGTGGTGGCTTTAGCGGGTGGAGTGGGTGCCGCGCGATTTTTAGAAGGGCTTGTTCAAGTGATGCCTCCTGAGCAGTGTACCATTATCGTCAATACAGGGGATGATATGGCGAACTTTATGGGCTTGTATATTTCGCCAGATGTGGATATCATTACGTATACCTTAGCTGGTATCGTGGATCCTGAGAAAGGGTGGGGTATTAAAGGGGACACCTTTCAGGCTTTGGAGGTGCTTCAACAGCTAGGGTTTGACACATGGTTTGCTCTTGGGGATCAGGATTTGGGAACACATCTTGCACGGACGGCGATGCTGCAGCAGGGTTTGTCGCTTTCGAAGGCGACACAGATGATTAGTGAATCGTTGGGGGTTCGTAGTCGGATTCTGCCGATGACGGAGCAATGGGTGCCCACACGGATTGTGACAGATGTGGGATTGGTTCATTTTGAAGAGTATTTAGTGAAACGTAAAGCACAGGATGCGGTGGAGGATGTGATTTTTGATGGTATCGATGGATCTTCACCGAGTCCTGGTGTATTGGAGGTGCTTGAGGAAGCAGAGATCATTATTATTTGTCCAAGTAATCCGATTGTGAGTATTGGACCAATTTTAGCGGTACCAGGTATTAAGCAGGCTTTAATGAAGACTAACGCACCTTGTGTGGGGGTGTCCCCTATTATCGGTGGACGACCGGTTAAAGGGCCTGCAGATAAGCTGATGGAAGGGAAGGGAATTGAAGTATCTGCGGTAGGGGTTGCGGGAATCTACCAGGAGTTCCTTGATGTATTGGTCATCGACAAGAAGGATCGCGAACTTGCGCCACGTGTTGAAGAGTTGGGTATGAGCGTGGTGGTTGAACAGACGCTGATGAATTCTTTAGCACGCAAGAAGCGATTAGCGCAGACAGTCTTCAAAGCCGCTAAGGAGCAAAAACAGAAATCGTGAACCACTATTTTTATACGGTAGGAATAGCTGGTTTGGTCGGGAGAACCTATGATAAGAATTTACAATACGCTCTCACGGAAGAAGGAGCCATTCGAACCTTTGCATGAGGGCGAGGTTCGCATGTACGTTTGTGGACCTACGGTGTATGATTCCAGCCATTTAGGACACGCACGGTCAATTGTGGCTTTTGATGTGATTCGGCGTTATTTGGAGTACAAAGGATATGATGTGCGTTTCATTCAAAACTTCACTGACATTGATGATAAAATGATTCAACGCGCCCAGGAGCAAAATACCACAACGAACAAGTTAGCTACAAAATATATTCAGGAGTATTTTGAAGATTTTGATAAATTACAGGTGAAGCGCGCTACAGCCTACCCGAAGGCCACGGAACACATCCAAGATATGATTGAACACATCCAAAAACTAGTCGAGAAAGGATTTGCTTATGAGGTTAATGGTAGTGTGTATTTTCGCGTATCGAAATTCAAACGGTATGGGAAGCTTTCCGGTCAGATCAAAGGAGCACAGGAAGCAGATGACCAAGATGCGGGTGTAACAGAAGAGAAGGAAACCCCCCAGGATTTTGCTTTATGGAAGGCGATGAAGTCTGGTGAACCAAATTGGAATTCTCCTTGGGGGAAGGGTCGTCCAGGCTGGCATATTGAATGTTCTGTGATGTCAACAAAATATCTGGGGGAACCTATTGATATCCATGGTGGAGGACTCGACCTTGTGTTTCCTCATCATGAAAACGAAATCGCACAATCCGAAGTGTTAACTGGGCAGCCATTTGTGCGATACTGGTTGCACAACGGCTTCCTTACTGTGAATAAAGAAAAGATGTCCAAATCATTGGGCAACTTTTTCACCATCCAAGAAATTACTGCCAAATACGATCCGGAAGTGGTTCGACTTTTCCTTATTTCATCACAATATCGAAGCCCCATTGATTTTAGTGACGCCCAACTCGAGGAAGCTAAAAGCCGTCTTACCCGCATTCATAATTCAATTGATCTTCTGCAGCGCCACCTACGGGAAGCGCAGAAAGCTGAAGCGGAGAACCCCGTGAAACCCTCGTCTGCAGATAACGCGTTATGGGAAGCTCTCTCAACTTTACAACATGAATTTGAGGAGTCAATGGATGATGATTTTAACACGCCCATTGCTTTAGCGAGTTTGAATAAGTTCTTGACCAAAATGAACTCAGTGTTATCAGAAAAGGGGTCAGTAACGGCGGGTACCCTCCAAAAAACATTCGAATTAGTCAATGCTATTGGTGAAGTCTTTGGATTATATCGAGAGAAAATAAAAACCGAATCGACGAATGGAGAAACGGTTGATGGGCTAGTACAATTACTTATTCAACTGCGTAATCAAGCGCGGAAACAGAAAGACTTCATGACCGCAGATAAAATTCGAAGTCAGCTCAAAGACCTGGGCATCATTCTTGAGGATGAAAAAACTGGAACTGTGTGGAAGTGGGCATGAGTATGAAAGTGTTAATTCTCGCAGCAGGTTATGGCACGCGCTTACACCCCTTAACCCAAAATCGGCCAAAAGCTATGCTCCCCCTTTTCGGCAAACCGATGCTTCACCATGTAATTGACTCTGTAGTAGAAGCAGGAATGAAAGAAATTGTGTTAGTTGTGGGTCATTATCGAGACCAAATTGAAAGCTACTTCGGTAATGGTGAACAATTTGGAGTCACCATTAATTATGCGGAACAAAGGGAGCCGAAAGGCGAGTATGATGCCGTATTGGCAGCCGAAGATCAACTGGGTGGTGAAAATCGTTTCTTAATGACTGATTGTGACATTATCACAACGACAAATCGGTTCAAAGAGGCACTGAGTGCAGCGAAAGCAGGGGATATGGCCCTCTCTCTTTACGAAGTGCCTAACCCTTGGCAATTTGGGGTAGTGGAATTAGATGGAACTAGGATCAGGACTATTGTCGAAAAACCCAAGAAGGGCACCGAGCCTAGCAATCTTGCTGTGGCGGGTGTCTATGTATTCACGGATGCAATTTTTAATACACTTCGAAAAACTAAAGATTTAGAAGTGGGCATCCAGTCGCTTATCAATGAGGGACACACTGTCTATGGGAGCCACTCAAAAGATCCTTGGGTGGATGTAGGGCGAACGTGGAACATTCTAGAAGCATTACCAATTCTTTTTGAAAGATTACGACACCAAAAAGGGGATCGAATTGACTCTTCTGCGACGGTGAGTGATTCGGTTCACATCATTGGAGATGTCTGGGTTGGTCCAAAAGCGCGAATATACCCGGGTGCATCCCTTGTGGGTCCGGTATTTGTTGGATCAAAGGCGGTTATTGGGAATAATTGCCTTATCCGAGATCATACAGTAATTGAACAGGGGGCAAGGACCGGTTTTTCCTGTGAACTGCGAAATACCCTGATGATGCCCGGGAGTAAGGTTGGCCATCTTGCCTTTATTGGGGATAGCATTCTTGGTTTTGACGTGGAAGTCGGAGCTAGCGTGGTCTTGTCTAATTATCGTTTTGATGGAGCAGAGGTCTGTGTCATGCTTCGAGAGCAGTTAGTGTCAACTCATACAGACAAATTTGGTGCTGTTATTGGTGATATTGCAAAAATTGGATGTGGAGTTGTTGTGTTACCAGGTCGGACAATTGGATACAATTCATGGATTGATCCCTCAATTGTTGTGGAAAAAAATGTGGGAGATAACATCCATCTGAAGTTGAAACAATCACTTATCGAGGAGCAGCGTCGATAGTCTATTTGATGATTCGTTTTAAGGCGGATTGTGTGTCTTTTAGCAGCATTTTGGCAGTCTTGGCAGAGAATGCTTCTACTGTTATCCGAATTACAGGTTCCGTACCCGAGGGTCGGATAAGGACCCAACTGGAATCAGCAAAACTGACCCGAACCCCATCCAGTTGATTCACGTTATGGACATCTTTCCATTTTTCAAGGGTGGAGCTAATCTCAGTCATGACATTGGCTTTCTGTTTATTTGGACAGGCCATAGAAGCGCGGAGTAAATGAGTGGGTGGTAACTCGTCGACAAGTTGACTAAGAGGCCGTTTAGCCCAGTCTAAGAGTTCGAGTAGTTTGCATGCGGCGAGAGGACCATCGGGGCAGAGATGGACTTCAGGGAAAATAAAGGGGCCTGAGGGTTCAGCCCCAAGAACTGCTTTATGTTCCTTGACGAGGTTGGAGACAAAGACATCACCTACCCGACATCTTTCAACACGGGCATCGTGTCGTTTTGCGATATGGTCAACCACACTTGAACTGGAGACCGTTGTGACTATGATTTTACCGCCACGAGTGGCTAAATAGTAGTCCGCAACAAGAGCAAGGAGGGTGTCACCAGCAAGGACGCGCCCCTTGTCATCGACGGCAAGTACTCGATCTGCATCTCCGTCATGAGCTATTCCCAATTTTGCCTTAGTGGATTTGACCATTTCACTGAGCGCATCTAAGCTGACAAAATGTTGCCATTCGGCTGCTGCTGCGCTTTGAATCGTGGATGGTGTGCAATGTTGAGCGTATTCTTTGCCATTAGGTTGAATATTGAGGGGTTTGACGTCGGCGTTGAGTTGGTTTAAAGCGGATGGAGTGACAAGGCCTCCAACTCCTAGCGCAGCATCCAAGACAACCTTATGTGTTGTTGATACGTCGGTTGCATCTTGAATCGCTTGCAGATGTAGTGGAATCGCCGCAAAGGAAGTAAAGCCAGTGAAATCTTCCCACCCCACAGATTTTGCTGTTGTGAGTGCTTTCTCGACTTCTTGTTGTTGGATTACTGAGAATCCTGCGCCGTCAGGGTTATGGAATTTGAAACCGTTATATTCGGGCGGGTTGTGACTGGCTGTTACGATTATTGAAGCCTGCATTCCTCTTTTGCCAGCCGCGTAAGCAATTGATGGTGTAGGGGCCATTTCTGTTTGGGTTACGGGGATACCTCCTTCAAGGAGGCCTGCTATCAGGGCTGATGTCAGCATGGGACCAGAAATCCGATGATCATGCCCGACCATGATTTGAGGAGATTGATAGCGGGTTCGGAGAACGGTGGCTGTTGCTAGCCCAATACGTATTGCGAGTGGACCAGTGATGTGTTCGTTGACTTTCCCTCGGATACCGGAGCTGCCAAAGAGAGATTGTGTAGAATACAATGTATCGAACACCAACACGTTGTGACTTTTTATGTGTGTGCAGATTTGAGGACTTCATCGATCCAGTCTATCCCTAATTTGAGAAGTTCCTGAGCCCGGTCTTTCTGTCGTGCTTCAGTAAAGCAGCGAAACACCGGTTCCGTGCCGGATGGGCGAAGCAGAAGCCATCCGTCATCGAAAACCACTTTGACCCCATCTTTGGTGATGAGCTGGGCTTTAGGGAAATGTTGTTTGACCATATCTAATGCATGGGTAGTAACGGCTTCTTTCAGTTCGTTGGGACAATCGATCGCTCGTTTCAGCTGAATATATTGGGGAAAGCCATCAATAATCTCACTTAGTGTTTTCTCAGATTTTGCTAGGTATTCGAGGAGATTGGCCGTTCCAAGCCCACTATCGGAGAGATAGTTAAGTCGAGGATAGATGATTTTGCCAGATTCTTCGAAGGCAAAGACCGCGTTATGTTTCTTAGCAGCCGCAACCATTGCAGGGGGCCCTACCCGACTATAGACAACGCGGGCTTTGAATTGTCCAACGATATCTTCGACGAGATTGCTCGAATTAATGGGAGTAACAATTGTGCCTCCTCCTTGCTGAGAAAGCTCAATGTAGGCGAGGAGTGTTCCTGATACATCCCCCATTAATGCACGACCTTTATCATCAATGAAGAATGCACGGTCGGCATCACCATCAGTAGCAACACCCAAGTTGGCTTTGTGTTTTTTTACTAGTTTTGCAGCTTGATTCAAGAGGTTAACTCGCAAATTAGGAGAACGCCCAGGGAATTTTGAGTCTTGCTTAGTGTTCACCCCGATAATGGTACAACCCATGCGTTTGATTAAATCCAGTAACCAAGGTATTGCAGTACCGTTTGCTGCATCGACTACAATGCGGAATTTTCGTCGCTGAATGACAGCCACATCGACCTGCTGGAGGACCTTCTTAATCCAGAACGAGCCTACATCACGGATTTCTTTTAACTGACCGTGCTGGTCCCATCTGACAGGTTTTGCCACCGATAAGTTAAATCGTTCAATTTCAATCTCGACATCATGAGAGACTGGAGCGCCATCTTCTCCAAGCACTTCAACCCCAGACATGTGCGCAGGGATATGACTGCCCGTAATGAGTATTGCTCCGGCTAAATTGCAGTACCGAGTATAAAGGCTGACAGCGGGAGTAATTACTTCACCACCATAATGTGCGTCGGATCCTCCAGCCATTAATCCGCTGGTGACAGCTCGGGTCAAAAGAGGGCTGCTAGTGCGATTATCATGACAGACCAGAATTGGCTCCTGATTGAACACGGTTGCCACGCTATAGCCGATTTGCCACGCGATTTCAGGGCTTAGTTCTTCCGGAACTGACCCCCGAATACCACTGGTTCCAAAACGTGGAGTCCATGCCATGTTAAAGCCTCTGGAATGATTCTGCCCATAAATCCTTGGTCAACGCTTTTATACCCCTTTTTATAGGCTGGTTTTTTATACAATGCATAAAGCAAAGAAGTTAAATTCGCTAACTACTGATAGGGAATTAGGATGCGGGTCGTTAAGTCTGCGGATTCTCTCGGGAATTCTACATCAATGGATGAGGATCACCTGGCAGCAGTCATTCGTGAGTTTGGACGTTCCATGCGCGAAGTTACCGGCGGTCTTGACGATGCAATGAACCGTTGGGAATCAGCACATCGCAGTTCACTTCGCCCGATCCGAGTTATTCTCGGCTCATTATCTAAAATTAACTACCTGCGCAATATCGAAGATCTTGGAAAACTAACCTCATTCGATGGCATTATCGACCGGGCTCTCACAAAGAACATGGGACTCCTTGATAAGGTGCTTCCGAAGGTATTATCCTTAGCCTCGGATTTTGAGAGTTCTGTCCGAAAAATGCGTCTGATGAAAAAACGCGTCTCTGAATTGCAACGACGCGGAGCCAATCTCTTAGGAGCAGAAGATAGCGATGAACCGCGAGTTCGTCAGCTTGTTGAAAACGTCGATGCTCTGAGCCAGAAACTTTGTCAAATCGTATGTATGTATGAAGACGAGTATCTCTTCCGCATGAAAACGATTCGAAACATCGAGGAGCTACTGGACCCCAAGGAACTTTATACAAGCCTTCTCCTTTGGACCATGGAGCCCTACTTAGAATCAGACCGCATTGAAACCATCCGCAAAGAAATTGGCACCCACATTGAAGAAACCCGTTCATTAGTTTCTCGACAAAACGTGCCTGCGAATATGTTCTAAGCCGCCTGTTAGGTTGAAGTACCCCCACATATTAATACGCAAACAGGTAGATTTGAGGTTTATTAGAGGAGACACCGTTGACCCGACTTTTCGGCACACAAGGATTTCGTGGCATTGTGAACAAAGAACTCACATCAACGGTTGCACAAAACATCGGCTTAGCAGTGGCTCGCTATCTGGGACAGCAAAAAACCATTGGAATTGGATGGGATACACGCCAATCTAGCGAAATGATTGGGTTTGCCTTTACTGCTGGACTGATGGCAGGAGGTTGTGATGCACACATACTAGGTCTGGTTCCCACCCCACTGCTATCTTATGCCATTCCGCACCTCAACCTAGATGGTGGAGCGATGATTACTGCGAGCCATAATCCCCCGGAATATAATGGAATCAAACTATGGGGAAAAGACGGCGCATCTTTTTCACCAGAAATGGAGAGGACAGTAGAAAAACAATACTTTGCTGAAGCTCCCCCTGAAACACACTGGCAGAATTGTGGACGGCTAAGTCCGGCCGAAGATTTTCGGCTACAATACATTGAAGGTCTATTGGACCAAATCGACTCACAGCGCCTAATTACACACCAGTTTAATCTAGCGGCAGACTGTGGTGGCGGGGCTGCAACCATGGTTACGCCTGCACTATTAAACGCAATAGGAGCTCAAACAAAAGAGCTATTTTGTGAGCCAGATGGCCTTTTTACAAACCGCCTGCCTGAACCAACTGAAAAGAACCTCACACAATTGATTCACACCGTGAAAGAAGACCAACTCGATTTGGGAATGGCGTGGGATGGTGATGCGGACCGGATTATTTTCATCACAGAGAAAGGTCGATACTTAACAGGCGACCGTGTTTTTGCATTAGCTGCATATCATATGCTTCGGGATCTCCAAGAGAAACCGAAACGGATCGTCACACAGGTCGCAACAAGCGATGTAATTTTTGATGTGGCGTCAGCTGTTGACGCAGAGGTCATTGAAACCAGAGTAGGCGAGCCTTACATCGTCGCTAAGATGAAGGAATCAAATGCGGTAATTGGCGGTGAGGAAAACGGTGGCGTGGTATATCGTGGTTGGTCCTGGACTCGAGAAGGTTTCCTTACAGCCATTATGATTCTTGAGCTAATGGCTACAGAAGCCAAATCACTTGAAGAGCTAGATCGACAGTTCCCTTCTTATTTTCAGGTAAAGGATAGGATTCCATGCTCACCACAGCTGAAGGACAAACTGCTACAGCAAATTACGAAAATAACTCCTGCCGATGCAGACAGTAGCGATATTGATGGGGTGAAACTTCGATACTCAGATGGCTGGGTTTTACTCCGACCATCCGGCACGGAACCGGTCTTCCGTATCTTTGCCGAAGCAAAGACCAAAACGAGAGCAAAGACCTTATTAAAACAAGCGTATAAAATCGTGGATGAAGCACAAAGGGAACTACAGAGTGATTGAAAATGCGATTGCTAATTTTTCATGGAAATCTTGCATACAAAGCTACCGAGGCCGTGAAGATTAGTATCCGAGATGATGCTGAAGAAGGCAAGTGGAAACACTTTGAAAACTGCTTAACAGTGTTTTGTGCTGTTGAAGCCTCTGACGAAGAACAGCTATCTGATATCGTGCAAAAAGCTGTCCAAGAAATTAAGGTTGTTGCTGACCGTGTAAAAGTCAAACTGGTGGTTTTGTACCCCCATGCCCACATGTTCCCACGAAAATTAGCCAAACCCAAGTTTGCCGTAAAAATCCTACAGGCATTAAGCCAAGCCCTTCAAAAAGAAAGCTTTACGGTCCATCAGACACCCTTTGGCTGGTATAAAGCATTCAAACTTGAATGCTATGGACATCCTCTTTCAGAGTCCGGAAGAAGCATCGATTAGAGGCTATCAATTCCAATTGAAGAAGCATTAACCAATTATTCAATTGTTAGTAGTAACCGAGTATACTTCTGCTTCTTATGATATGGTCAATACTGGATCTTGAAAAAGAAAATCCGTATTTGTCAAATACCTTTTCAGCAATATCACCAAAGGAATGTCCCTTTCTTTTCAAAGTTAGAATTTCAATGACAACATCTTCATGATATAAACCTCTACTTTGGTGTCTTCGTTTTCTTAGCATCTTTGCTAGCTTTTCAGCGTTTATTTGTCGCGAAGTAGCATGCAGGAAAAACGGCAGTCTAGCTGCTTGAATAATACTCTCCGCTTTTCGAATCACCACTTGTTTTCGATCAGATCGTGGTGAAGACTCAATATTTAAAGTATTTAACAACCGAATCAAGAATGAGATGTTGGGAATGCATGCATTTCCAATTATTTGACCTGTGACACTTGCAAACCCATCACCGTCATTTAGAGCTTGAAGGAATTTGTGGCGAATTTCAAAGGGAGCTTTTTGAATCCATTCACACCTTATTGGCTGATATGTGGTACAATTAACTGATTCAATTCCCAAAACAGAGCGGAGTATCCATCTTAGGAACGGAGTACGAGAACCATACCAGTGATGTTGTTCATGGCCCAGTTTGGAGAAAACAGGGGTACCGAGATTGGCCTTGATGCCTAATTTTCCAAGATAGTAACAGGTTGCCTCACCAACTTTTTCACTCCAATATTTTGCCTTTGTGAGGGTAAGTTCAAAACTTGTTGAAGAATAGCTTCTAGTACTATTTTTCGCGGCATCACTTACAATCATACCTAGAACGTAGGCAAACGCGTTTCCTTTGCTAATTTTCCCGAATTGTGTTTGCCACTCACGCATTTTTTGATCATTTCGCTCAGTGAGTTGACATAAGACCTGTTCTATTTGTTCCCAGGAGTTCAAAGTTTGGGGTACTTGAATAAAATTTGAAGGAGAATGAACTCCATATGGATCAATATAAGTTGGTAACCATTTGTTTCCTATCCAAGGAGGTTCTTTAGGGATTTGACTCGCGAGATGAATAAAGAAAGGTTTTCCTTCACTAGAAAACCATCTTTTCACCTGTAAACGACTTGCTCCAACCCGAGAGGCAACTTCACTAAAATGACCCCCGCTAGCCAGCAACTTGAGAGCTAGAAAATATTTGTCAACTTGGAGTAGATGATTACGGGCATTTAATGAAGAGCCTAAATCCTCATTTAGATAGAAGTTAGAAATTCGTCTTAGAACTTCTTTCGTTGATGAAACACCACAATTTTCATTCTCGATCTCAGTTAACCTAATTTGAGCTTTAGTTTTTGATATACATAGATCAATAAGATGGTAAAGCCGTGGTCGACCCTGGCATTTCAGAAACGAATAGGTTGTTTGAATTGAGAAATTTAATTCACGAGCTAGACGAGAAATATCTCCTCTCTTTAGTTTGAAAGAATCACCTATTTTCTTAATAAGGATAAGATGATTTTCCGCATCAGCGATTAGCTTCAAAAAACGTGGATTGCGTTTTATTCCAGGATAATCAGTTTCAATAATCTTGTGAAGAGATTCTTTGCTGCTTATTGTTCTTTTTCCTATTTTTGGAAACCAAATATTGATTCGCTTTTTTGACATCCACGGCTCAATCAAAGGCACCAGTAGTATTTTGATACGGAGAAGCGAAATAAACTAAGGGAGACTACCTGCGAAGTAATTCACTTCATAATACTAGATGATATGAAATACTGCTTCTGGTCGTAGTATTGATTGACGTGTGCGTGATAGCACAAAGTTTTTGAAGTAAGGACACAAGCTCAACTCAAGCAGTTGTGGGCTCAGCTGAGTGAACAGCTGACAGCAGCTGCTGTGAATCTTCGAGATGATTGTGTATTGCCATCAAAACGGAAAAGTGGTGGTCGCACTAAAGGCGCGACCGGTCGTGGAGCCACAGTGCAATGTACTAAATGCGGTAAAGTAGTACCTCGTGATAAAGCTAAAAAACGAACCACACGTGCTTCTTTTGTCGACCCGCAGATGGCGCGGGAACTTCGCCGTTCAGGCACTTTTATTCCAAGTCGTCGTGTGACAAAGTGGTATTGTGTCAGTTGTGCAGTTCATAGCGGGGTTGTAGCTATTCGCAGCCGAAAAGATCGTAAAAAGCGGTAAATCTTTACGAGGCAAGCTGACACCTATATTAGCGCAGAGCACTAGCGGACGGAGGGGCATAGTCTGAATTTGACGATTGTATTGGATGCTCTACGAGCACGAACCTCTGAGGACTTTCTGATTCGTGATGTCCCAGGCACAAGTGGAAGACTTGATGTGGTATGCCGCATTCTTGTTTCTGCTTATCGAACCTTACCTGAATTGGCCCCGTTCATTCAGGTGAATGCTGTTCTAGGAGGACCACCAAATCCACCGCTGCGCCTTCGCGTGGATGATGTTAGCCTTAACGAATTTCCTGAAAGTGAACTGGAATGTGCCCTTATTTTGAAAGGGTTACTTCACGACTATCAAACTGGAAACCAGCCGAGAAACCCACAATGGCCTCAATTCACTATCCAACCCCAAGATTTCAAAGAAACCTTGCAAGAGGTTATTCAGAATACAGAACAGATTTTGTATTTAGTCGAAACTGGAGACCCAATTCACCAAGTACCTTTGGAGCTAAACCACCCCATCGTATTTGTCTTGGGAGATGATCGAGGGCTTTCAGCAGAACACAGGAAAATAGTTTATACACACAAGGTTCAAGAGGTTAGCATTGGAACACGAAGCCTTTTGGGAAGTCATGTAGTTACATTAATTCTGCTCGAGTTGATGCGTCGAAACAACAAAGGCCGCCTAGGAGGTTCTGGATAATATGGTAGATAACCCCGATTTCCGTCAAGCTCTTGAGCTCTATTCAAATCATGATACAAAAGCAATGAGACGGCTGATTTCGCGTACAACAAAAGAGAATCTTTGGTTGTATGTGCTTTCCCTTTTAGAAGAACGCGATTATTTTGCATATGAGGTGCAAGGAGCTATTGACGAACGATATGGGGTGGAAATGGCGTCGGTGACCGCCTACGTGTTACTCTACAAACTCAAACGGGACGGCCTTGTTGAGCTGAGTGAAGAACGAAAAGAAGGACGCCGCCCAACACGAAAATATTACCGAATAACAGAAACCGGTCGTAGGACATTGGAACAGGCTAGGACGTATCTTGATCTTTTGGTGAAGACTCTGAATCCACCCTAGACAGAGCGCGATAGGCCGCAACTGTCCGTTGGATCACTGTAACATGGGCTAGAATCGCAATTAGTACCACGCCGTAGGCTATCCAATTGTCGAGACCATAGAAACTTGGTGGGGCAAAAAGGATGCTTAGAATCGTGAGATATTGGAATAGTGTCACAAACATAATGATAATCAATCGTTCTGGTCGTTCAGCAATTCCTATTCCAAGTTGGGTAACACCTGCAGCTTCAGCGCGCGCACGAGCATAGCTCACTAGAAGACTGCCAACTAGTGCAACAATCCCCCAAAAAGGTGAGACCCACCCTCCGAGAATTATTCCAAAGAGGACAATTGCATCACTGTAACGATCACAGATACTGTCTAACACACCGCCAAATACAGAAGTTTTTCCAGTAGCCCGGGCAACCGCACCATCAAGAGCATCAATAAACCCAGAAATTAAAAGTAATAGAAGTCCTAATGCCAGTTGTTGTTGAAAATACATCCAAGCTGCTAGAGTTGCAACGACAGGACCCAAGAGAGTGAACGCATTCGGTGGAATCCGCGATTTCGCTACTACTCGTGCAACAGGAGAGAATATTCGTTTGAATTGCTCTTTGATCCGTCCAATAACCACCGCAATCACGTTCGTTTGAGAATTATCACCCTGTAGACTTGTTCCTATTAATTTTCTTTGTATGGTTGGATAACTCGAAACACTCAAAAGCCTGTTTTCCGAAGAAAGCTTATTGGAAGCAGTGGACTTCCACTTTTTCTGGGAGCCCGTGACACCGTCATGCAAGAGGAACTTCATGAAGTTGAATATCAACCCATCCCAGTGCGTGACTTACTAGTGGAAATGAAAGACCTCAGTGAGTTGATGATCGATTTAGCCTATTCAGCAGTCATGTTTAATGACAAGGATCTGGCTGACGAAGTCATGGATATGGAAGAACGCGTTGACTATCTTGGCTACTTATTACTCATGAACGCGTCGCTAGCCGTCCGTGACAAAAAAGATGCAGAGCAGATTGTCAGTATCATGAAAACAGCTTCTGCAGCTAACAAAATCAGTGACGCCGCCGCAGATATTGCAGGACTTGTAATTCATGACATTGGGATTCCCGTCATCCTTTGGTTGGCCGTAAGCCAGGCAGATGAAATAGTAGGTCGAGCCACAATCCTGAAGCAGTCAATGCTAGTTGGAAAGTCGTTAGCGGATATCAACCTTGAAGAAGAAATCGGAGCAGACATCATAGCAATCCAACGACGAAGAAAATGGGAAATCAATCCCCCCGAAGCCTTTGAATTAGAAAAAGGTGATCGAGTTATAGCGCGAGGATCAGCTGAAAGCATAAAAAAACTACAGAGGCTAGCCGCCGGTGAGCTTGAAACGATTACTTAAAACACCCACAGGTGAAGAGAGCCCAGAGGAACGCATTCTAGCGATGCTCATTCAAATGAAAGACACCTCTGAGCTTCTCATTAATTTAGCCTATACTGCACTCCTCACTAATAACAAGGATATTGCCGAGGATATTTTCGAATTGGAAGAGAAATTCGATAATTTTCACACAGAATTTGAGCTTGAAGTTCTACGTTTAGAATTAGAAGAGGGAGAAGAAAAACGCCGATTAGGACTTATCCGGCTCGGAGTTGCAGCAGAAAACCTTTCGGACGCGGCCGCACAAATGGCAGAAATCGTATTACGTGGCGTTGATGTTCATCCGCTTATGCAGTTAGCACTAAAGGATGCTGATGAACGGGTCAGCCGCCAGATTGTCAAACCCAACTCGATTCTCGCCAACAAAACTTTACGTCAACTGCGTTTAGAGGATCATGGAACTAGAATCTTTGCTGTAAAGCGTAAAGACCAATGGACGTATGATCCGAGAGGACGATTCAAATTAAAACCTGGCGACATCATTTATGCTGGTGGTTATAAGGAAGCAGTCGAAAAGTTAGAAGGCATTGCTCAAGGCACAATCCAAGAGCTATAGTGTCACTTGCTTTTTCGCGGAGAAGGATATACAAAGCCACAATGTAATTATAGCAGGCATAACGTCTCACTGAAATGGAGGCAAATTAGACCATGGCAGAAAAACATGACCTGATCATCGTGGGTTGTGGACCTGCAGGGATGACTGCAGGATTATATGCCGCTAGATTAGGTTTAAACGCAGTAATTTTGGAATCAGGAATTTGTGGCGGTCGCATGATGAACGCCTGGCAAATTGAAAACTACCCTGGTTATGAGAAAATTAGTGGAGGCGACCTTGCCATGAAAATGAAAAACCAGGCACAAAACGCAGGAGTTAAAATCCACGAAATGACTTCAGTTGAAGAGTTCAAGTTTTCTGATTCAATCAAAGTGGTAGTGACTACTGAAGGTGAAGAATTTCACGCGCCTGCAGTTATTCTTGCGATGGGAGCCTGCGATACTGAACTTGGTGTACCAGGCGAAGCGGAATACCATGGACGAGGAATTAGCTATTGTGCAACATGTGATGGCCCCCTTTACCGAGGAAAAACCGTTTTTGTCATAGGAGGTGGCAATACTGCTGCAATGGACACACTCTTTTTAGCAAATATTGTCGAGAAGGTCTATCTTGTACACCGTCGTGATAAACTCCGAGCCGAGCAAGCCTATGCTGATCGACTTATGAAAATGCCCACTGTCGAGATACTATGGGATACGATTCTTCTTGAGGTACTCGGTGAGGAGGGAGTCACAGGTGTGAAATTACGGAATAGAAAGACCGAAAAAGAGTGGACCATGAAGGCAGACGGAGTGTTTATTGCTGTGGGTTGTACACCCAATAGCTCATTTTGTGAACCCGTGGGCGTTGATCTTGATGAGAAAGGAAACATCGTTGTAGATTCCCATCAGCAATCAAATATCGCTGGAGTGTATGCGGTTGGTGATATCACAGGAGAACCACGACAAATTGTCAAAGCCTGTGGCGATGCAGTGAAAGCAGTGACTCATTGGCTTACTATCAGACCCGCTGAGTAATTGTCACTGACCACAAGGTTTTAAGGGATATTTTGCTGTGAACGTCCGGTATATCTGAATTCGGAGGAACATTGCTTGCGTAGGTTAACTAGCCCTTTGATTCTGGGGCTGATTATTCTTGTTATGGCTAGCCCTTTGACTGCTATGGCCGCACCAACTCGACAAGATGTCATAATCACGTTCACTGTGACATTAATTGATGGTTCTGGTGGTGCCGTCCTGCACCCAGGCGCATCTGTACCAAAGATGTCAAACACCTTCGACATCACAAATGTGCTAAATACCTTGGATGCCTGGATTGCAGCAGACCTTCTGATGCCCGACCGTTTTCTTATCGAGAATATAACGGCATGGATAAACGGGCTCTTTCTTAATGAAACCGCATCAGATCTAGGTTATGGCGGATTCCTTCCCTATTCTGGCGCTCCCAACGCAACACTTACTGCAAGTGGTTTTGCCGTACAAGCGCTTACCCTTCTTAATCAAACAGATACTATTGATTCTTCCATTCTGATTGACTTCGTCGTAAACCTGCAACGCACCAATGCAACCCTCTTTCCTGAAACTGTTGGAGCATTTACAGATACGATTAATCGTTCCGCCACCGTTTCTGCAACATACTTTGCCATTCAGATATTGGACGAGTATGATGCAATTTCTCAAATGAACACATCACTTGCCATCAACTGGCTAAATTCCAGTCAAATCCTCGCAGATCCTGCAGCCGTTAGCTATGGAGGTTTTGCAAATGGTCGAAATACAACAACAGCGGATTTACAGACAACCTATATGGCCCTTCGTGGTCTCGAAATCCTAAATGCACTCTCTATCATCGATCAGACAGCAGCAATTGATTATATTCTTCCGCATTATCGTGAAGATACAAACTATCCCCAATTCTATGGAGGATTTGCCAATACTCCAGATAGCTCCGTTGCCACTCACTTTGCGACGTTTTATGCCGTCGCCAGTCTGCAAATTCTAGGTGCAAGCAACCAGTTGTCATCAGACGACATCACAAATTGGGTACTTAGTACGCAAGCCTTAGATGGCGGTTTTGCCGATGGTTCTAGCGCAACCGGGTTTGCTCCTCAGACAAATCTAGCGATATCTACCCTCGCCTTACTCGACCAACTTAGCAGCCTTCTTTTGCCTGTTGGACCTGATCTTTACGTCTTTCCATGGTGGATTGTAGCTGTTGCAGTAGTAGTGATTCTCATAGTGCTCTGTATCATTATTGCTCGCCGTTCTGAATGGTTCTAATCTCCAGCAGAAGAGCTGCTAAACGATTGGTCTTTTTGAAGCAACGGAGGGAAGGTTTATTTATCGCAAGATGATGAGTGCTTGCAAAGGCGAGAAACTTGAGTGCATGGTCTATTCTAGCTGCAGTGCGTGAAGATCCTGAGATTCTTCGAAAATCTCAGCGACGGCGCGGACTAGATACAGCGATCGTTGATGATGCCGTCCAATTAGATAAGGCTTGGAGGAAAACGCGAACGGAGTTGGCTGATTTCCAACGTCAGCGTAATCAAATTGCTAAAGAAATTGGGAAAACTAAGGAGAAGACTCAACGAGAAACGCTCATCAAGAAATCGAAACAGCTCTCGGAGAAAGTGGCAGCAGGAGAGCAACGCCTTACTGAACTCGAAAAGCAGCGAATGGATGCCTTACGTGGAATTGCAAATATTGTCCACGAGTCTGTTCCCGATGGAATGGATGAAACTGAATCTAAACCAATAAAATACATTGGTAAGCCGCGAGTTTGGAAGAAGCACGTCGATCAATTCCTAGCCGCGACGCAAGGCTTGAAAGTTGAGTATGAAATAAGTGATAGACAACCAAAGAGCCACT
Source organism: archaeon (assembly GCA_016550425.1). Next base: position 18,310 of record JABXGS010000076.1, on the reverse strand, counting down.
ATGACATTTCAGAAGAAAGCGGTCTTATCGATACAACGCGGGCTGCAAAAGTGGCGGGGTCTCGCTTCTATTATCTAATCGACGATATCGTCTGGCTGGATCTTAGCCTAGGACTCTACGCCCTTGATAATATCACCAAACATGGATTCATCCCAATCCTACCCCCAAACATGTTGAATCTTGCCGCTTACAGTGGCGTCACTGACATTAGCGCTTTTGAAGATTCACTATACAAACTGGAAGATCAAGATCTCTATTTGATTGCCACTTCCGAACATCCAATTGCAGCGCAATACATGAATGAGGTCCTTGAAATCAATGAACTGCCTCTCCGGTTTGCTGGGTATAGTCCGTGTTACCGAAAGGAGGCAGGCGCGCATGGGAAAGACACTAAGGGCATCTTTCGTGTACACCAGTTTTCCAAGGTTGAAATGTTTGTATTTTGCCTCCCTGACGAATCTTGGGCTTGGATAGACAGGATGATTGCCATTGAAGAAGAAATCTGGAAGCCACTTGGCATCCCCTTCCGAATTGTCATATTACCTAGTGGTGATTTTGGACGAGTTGCCTCCAAGACCTACGATTTAGAACTTTGGATGCCCTCCCAAGGCCGTTATCGAGAATTCGTATCCTGCAGCAACTGCACAGACTATCAATCCTTCCGTCTCGATACCCGTTTTGCTGAAAGTCGAGGCCATCCAACAAAAGGCTTTGTGCATACTTTGAATTCTACAGTGATTGCCACGACACGATCAATCACCGCAGTATTAGAAAATAACCTTCAAGAAGATGGACGAATCTTAATTCCAAAGCCCCTTCAAACATACTTGAAGCCAATACAGTCAGCCCCAGACAAATACATCACCCCTGCCCATCTGAAAAAATCAAAAGACTAGACAAGTCAGACTATGTTTACCTTAAATTGGCGTATCCGGTAGGATTAATGACCACTAAACATTTGGGGATAATCCCCCATTCCCAGAAAACAATTATTAACACAAAGAAGTATGTAACTCTGTCCGTTGGGGTTGGTGACCTGCGTGCCTAGAGAATTAGTGATGCTCCGCGTCGTTGATACCGGTGAGACAGTTCAAATCACCGATGGTGCTCCAGCGAAGACCCATATGAAAGGAGATGAAGTACTCATCATCATCGATGATGAAGAACGTCTTATCTGGATATGGAAAGGCACCGAAGCCCCTGTTCGTCGCAAATTCATTGCTGCTCGTCGTGCATCGGGAATTAGGGATCAGCGTGGACTTGTCTATAAAATTATCTCAGAAGATGAAGGGCAGGAAGGCTCGAAATTCCTTGAATCAATGGGATTACCATTATCAAAGAAACTCGACGAAGGAATCAAAGAAGCGCCACCAGCAGCACCTCCAATGCCCAGAGAAGCTCCAGGTCACGTATCTGCTCCTCCAAAACCAGCAGGGGTTCAGGAAGTTAAGCCTTCAGATTATCGAGAAGTCGTTGTTTCTGCAACACGAAAACCAGATCGCCAACCTGTTCAAGTTCCTCATCCACCCTCCGATATCATTGAACAAGTTGAAAAACTAGAACCTATTCCTGGCTTCCGACGAGAATTCGTTTTAATTGGATATGATGCGTTTGGAATAACTGAAGAATCAACCAGCGTATTAGGCAAAACCACAAAAACCCAGAAACTACAACGCATTGATTCCCTACCAGAAGGTACCGTATTTGCTCAAGGATATACACCGCGGGTTGTAATTAAAAGCGGACAAGTATTAGCCATCGAATTCCTCAAGCATTTAGAGGAAGAAGAATACCTCCACGAAAAAGAAACTGTAAAGGAAGAAATGGCTCGACAAATCACTGAACTTATCGAAGCATCTCGAAGTGAAAAGGGTCGACAGAAATCATAGGAATAGCGAGGGGATATGATGCAGCAATTTGCTATGAGTGAAGAAGAAGCCAAACAGTTAGCAATGTACTTACGTGAAATCACATTATATACCGAACTTGAAACGCTGGCAGTGGTCACCAAAGCTGGACGCCGAGTAGCATTCAGTTCAACGAAAGGTGTCGATATTGACCCAGATCTACTCTCAGCAATTTCGGCGGTCTTATTACAAACGGGCATTGAAGCTGTCCAAAAATTAGCTTTTGAACCTTTATTCGAACTCATTGTCCGCGGGGAAAAAGGAATTATCGTCGTCACTGACGCAGGACCCTTAGTGCTTATTGGTGCTGGCGTTAAAATCGAGTCATTGGGACACGTGGTCTCCGTCTTCCGACACTTTGGGCGAGAAATTGCAGGGTTATTCGCTAAAAAGTGAGGCTTTTTTTCAAGAAGCACCCCTTAGTATGAGTGATGACGCTATTTCAATTTCTCATCATTTGTGATAATCTGAAACGTGTTCCACGAATGGGTTGGTTGCTCAGAGGCGTTCCACCATCAAGTGTAGAAAATGTTGCGGCTCATTCACATACCACTGCCATTCTAGCATATCTGTTGGCTTTGCAAGCAAAAGAAAAAGTGAATTTGAACCAGTTGCTCTTAATGGCATTAATTCATGATCTTCCCGAAGCAGAAATTGGTGATATTCCAATCAGTGCACAAGGAGTGGACCCTGGAATCCGTGAAGCGAAAGAGAAGGCTGAGGACTCAGCGATGCAACAAATTGTTGCTCATCTTCCAAAACATTCCCGAACCCCAATAGTTGATGCGTGGTCACAGTATCGCAAAGGGAGCTCAATAGAGGCACGTTTGGTTGAGGTTGCAGATCGCTTGGCAACCACGCTACATGCCGCACAGTTAGTAAAGTCCGGGTTTCCTGCAAAGATTTTCCAATCTTTTATTGATCATGCCGAAAGAACAGTTGTCGAGCTCCAAATTCCCCAAGCAAACGAGTTCATTAAAGAGCTCCAAGAGATATTCGCGTCCTAGCTTAGTGAGCATAAGAAAGAAACGTTTAAGACACGCATCGACTGAGAAACCGCAGGAGTAGATGATGATTACACCAAAATCGAAAGCCCCGAAAAACACTGGTCTCGGACCTCTTCAACGAACCCACTATTCTAGCGAACTTGCTCCGAAGATGGCAGGCCAAGAAATCACGATTGCCGGATGGGTACAGCGAATTCGCCGCTTGGGCAAGATTAGCTTTCTTCTAGTCCGTGATCGAGAGGGAATCACGCAGTGTACATTTCCACATGCGAAATCGTCTCCCGAACTTCTTGAGATGCTGGATAAATTAGATAACGAGTATGCAGTGGTTATCAAAGGTCAAGTGAAGGCGGAAAAACAAGCGCAACGAGGGGTTGAATTAATTCCCACGCAGATTCTGTTAGTCAATTCTGCTCCTGCAACCTTACCATTGGATACATCGGGAAAGGTTGAAGCGGATATCGGAACCCGATTCGACAATCGTGTCATGGATTTACGCCGTATCGAGGCACAACGTCTTTTTAAGGTTCAGCACTTCACCGTTTCTCACATGCGTAAGTTCCTCGAGGAGCAGGGATTTCGGGAAATTCATACTCCGAAAATCGTAGCTACAGCAACTGAGGGAGGAGCTGACTTGTTTGAGGTGAAGTATTTTGAGCGGAAGGCATTCCTAGCGCAAAGCCCGCAGTTTTATAAGCAGCTCAGCCTCGTTGCAGGTTTTGACCGGGTCTACGAGGTGGCTCCTGTCTATCGCGCGGAAAAGCATAACACCCCGCGACACTTGAATGAATATACAAGTTTTGATTATGAGATGGCTTGGATTCAAGATGAGGAAGATGTCATGCGTCTTGAAGAGCAAATGCTCGTTAATACGTTCAAGGCAGTGAAGAAGGAATGTTCGGAGGAACTCAATGAACTCGGGGCAGACATAAAGGTTCCAAGAATTCCGATTAAGCGGATTGAAGTTCGAGAGGCCCTTGAGATTCTACGCGAAGAAGGATTTGACCTGCCTCCCGATTCTGATATTCCCAGCGAAGGTGAAGAAACACTCTACCAACATGTGAAAAAGAACACTGGAGAAGAATTCTTCTTTCTCACGCGGTATCCGACTGCAATTCGACCGTTCTATACAATGCCCTTAGAATCTGACCCCACACTCACTCATGGATTTGATCTGATTTATCGGGGAATGGAGGTTACAACCGGCAGCCAACGGGTTCACCAATATGACTTGTTAATTCACAAGCTTAAGGAAGCAGGATTGAACCTAGCTACATTTGCATTTTATGTTGAGCCTTTCAAATATGGGGCACCACCCCATGGAGGGTTAGCAATTGGCATCGAACGATTAACAATGCAAATGCTTGGTTACTCTAATATTCGTGAAGTGGTCCTATTTCCACGAGACCGAACACGATTGGTACCTTGAAGTTGTGAAACGGTGATTAGTAGTTAAGTTCAATAAGCACAGCATATGAATATAGGAGGGGTGATTCTTTGTCGAAACCAAGCGATCAGATGGGTGCCTATTTCCAAAAGAAGGGACAGAACTTGGAAGAGCTAGCAGACCACCATGCGTCAATTGGTGAAAAATCCCAGGCAAAAGACCTCTATGCACAAGCCCGGTCGATGTATGAGCGCTTGGGCAACCAAGAACTTATTTCCCGCATCGATGAAAAAATGAGCGCCCTTAAGTGAGTTTCAAGAAGATTTACGGTTTTTCTATTTCATCAGAAGATTGTGATGAACCGAGTGGCAGGTTCGCTGCGAAGCCGCACAGCGACTTGGTCGTTGTTAAGGTTTAGAAAGTGGAGTTCTTGTTCTGTAAGTTGTGTATGGAGCACGGAGGGTGATTCATCAGAAGTACTTGTAAGAATGAAATTTTCGCTCTGTTGTAATGGGGGGTTAAGTTGTTTGTCTTTGGTTTGAAAAATCACCAAAGAGCTTTTGGTTGCCCTGTAGCGTGTATAGAGCCAGTGGAATAATTGTGGGCTTAGTGGTGGTGGATCTACTAAAAAGAGTGCTGGAAGATGTTGGTTTTGGTTAGCAAGGAGTTTAAGGAGTAACATGTTTATTGCGAACGTGGTGGTTGGTGTATCGTTTGCGGATATAATAGTGGGTAGATATTGAAGTTTAGATAAGGTGACATTGTCGTAGTTCCTATTGAGGAGTTGATGGGGGATGGCTTGGAGTAATCCGCGGATTTCCTCGTAGGAGGCGTTATGATGTTGATAAAAGGGAAGGGTGGTTTGGAGGTATTCAAGGGTAGGTTTTGAAGCGGATATAATTGTCTTCCAGATTATTACATGGAACAGGTTTCGAGCAGTTGGTGAAAGGGGGCTAAATGCCTCGAATAGACTGATGAGGATACTAATCTGTCGTGAAGGATGCTGTTCCTTCGCAATATCGAGTGCGTTGAACGAAATGGCGTCCTTTTCAAGGTCGAGATGCCAAAAGGGACATTCACAGACCTGTTCTTCGAGACCTTCTGAAGGGTATCCTTTAATGACGAGTATTGGAATTCGGTGTTCATCACAGAGTTGAATCAGCAGGTTGAAGTAAATGTCCTTCGCCCGTCGACCTACGACAAAGAGATTGGATAGATCTTGAAGAGTGATTGAAAATGGATGAGTTTGTTGATTTTGAACTAGATAGCCTAGCTGGAGCAAGCCGGTTGCATGGTGCGATTCGAAATTGTATGGTGAACTTTCGTCCGACAAGCCGTTTCCCCGTATTCGTTGCGGGTTCTACCCTTTTTTTAGGTATTCGTGATTATCTGTTTTAATAGACAGACACGATGCAGAGAGGTCACTGAAAGTATTCGCGTGGATTCTTCCTGCTTGCCGTTTCCTATTTAAACAATAAACGTTAATGCTCATTTTACTGTGAGTGTTGACCATGAAAGTGAAGCCATTTCTCACAATAATGCGCCCCGCTAATCCGCTCTTCGGTAGCCTAACTGCGATTATTGGTATTCTCACAACAAACTATTTCATTATCGTGAATTTCGGATTGGTGCGGTGGACAATTCCTGAGCTCTTTATTGTGCTAATCCTAACCGCTCTAACCTATATTTTCATGGCAGCCGCAGGTAACGTGGTAAATGATATTTACGATTTAGAAGTAGACAAGGTGAACCGTCCAGATCGTCCTTTACCCAGCGGACAAATCAGTATAAAACAAGCTAAGATGTGGACGGTGATTCTCATTCTCCTTTCACTGCTCTTTTCCCTCTTGACTGTGCCATTCTCGTTTATCGGACTCTGGACCTTGGCAATTGTGGCTCTGTTTGCACTTGTTGGACTGCTGTATGCGGCAAAGGGAAAAGTGATGGGAATCTGGGGGAACTTCACTGTGGCAATAAGTTTCGCCTTTGGTCTCTTTTATGGATCCTTGGTGACCTTTCTTTTTATTCCCCCCGTCATCTTTGTCTATTTCATTACTGCCGCGAGCGTCTTACAGGGTCGAGAGATAATTAAAGGAATTGAAGATGTCGAAGGCGATGCATTACGGGATGTTAAAACCATTGCTCGTAAATACGGGGTTCAAAGAGCGGCAATTCTTGCAGCAATCTGTAATGCAATTGGAATCATTGGCTTCTGCATACCATGGCTTGTTACCCTTCTGAGCTGGAATTGGATAGGTCCCCTTTATCTGATTCTCTTAATTCCTGGGTCAATTTGTGTAGGAATATCAGGGTTCCTTATTTTACGCAACCCAGAAGAAAACGCTAGCCGAGCTAGTTTCTTTGATAAAATTGGAGCATACCTGGGATTATTGAACTTTCTGCTTGGATCCATCTTCATCATTATTTGACAGGAGAGAAAAAAAGGCTGCGAATCGCTGCCACCAGTGATATTCATTGGCCCCAATATCAGGGATTATTCATCAAATCATTACGACAATTACAATCGAAGCTGGACCTCTTTCTACTTGCTGGTGATTTAGTCAATCGTGGCAATCTACGAAGCTTTCAGCCCATTCTAAATAAATTGGTTGAAGCGAAGCTTGACTGCCCAATAGTTGCATGCTTCGGGAATGACGAGTACGATTCGATTCAAGACACATTACGAGCTCAAGGAGAAGGCATTATTACTTTTCTTGACGATGAGTTGATGACTCTTACAATTCGTGGAAAAAAAGTTTCAATTGTGGGCAGCCGAGGAGTGCTTGACCACCCTACATTCTGGCAATCACGAAATATCACTGGCATCCGAGAAATATATACAGAAAGGGTGAACACTCTGGATTCTCTTCTTGAGGAAGCCAAGAGAATTAGTTCGTTCAGTATTTTACTCACCCATTATACTTCGACTTATGCGACTTTGAAAGGGGAACTCCAAAGGGACTACGCCCAAATGGGTAGTCATCGCGTTGAAGAGCTCCTTAAACGCCATGCACCCAACATTGCTATCCACGGTCATGCCCACCGCGGCTTACGAAAAACCCAGCTGAACAAAGTCAGAGTCTACAACGTTTCGCTCCCTTTAAATCGCCAGATTGTCATGATTAAGACCTCATAGAAATGACCGATTAACAGTGTTGCGCGCTATCTCCAGGATTTAAGTCGGAAAGAGAGCCATTTTCATCGACGTTTAAGCCTGTTTTACGGATTTAAGAAAAGTATATGTGTCGCTCAATCGACGAAAGGTTCATGTCCCAGCCAGCGGTGGATCCAAAAAACAGTGGTTTCTGTCCATCCTGCCACATCAATATGGCCGAACGCTATTGCAAAGAATGTGGACAGGTCTTTTGCCTTCCTTGTTCGCGCCAAGACCTCAGCGAATTCTATACTTGCCCCAGGTGTGGACCCGACAACATCGAAGAGCAAGAAGAAGGCGGCTGGATTTGCACAGAATGTGAAGAACCCGCACAGTTGGCGACGCGTCGAGTATACCTATGCCCCAATTGCGGATCTGAAGAGATTGTACCCATTCATAATATGCGTCAAGAGCTAGTGGGTCGCTTTCGTACCACCTATTACCGATTACGAACAGGCCACGAGCTATTAGCTGGATTTGCAGCACGATTACGGATATTGCGTTGGCGAATCCGGGAGCTTCGGACTGCGAGTTTTTTGCATGATCCTGAGGTTGAAAAAGAACTCCTTGACTTGATGAAGACCGATTTGCCAAGCGTCCATGATCGCATTCTCTTTCGGGCTCGGAATGTCGTGGAACGCCACCGGCCAAGTAAAGCTCGATTTATGCATCCTGAACGATGGACCATTACAGATTTTCCCCTTCTGGCGGGATTAATTGAAGCAATTCAAGAAGACGTGGCGGATTACCAAGCCTATTGTCGAGACTTAGTCAACGGATTAGATGTGAAACTGGCTACGATTGAGGCACGTTTGACACAGATTGCTGAATGGCACAAACTTTTCGATGATCACATTGAGCATTTACCGATTCTTGAAAATGAAAGGCCGGTTGCAGCCATCCAGCCAGTCAATTTGAATAAAACGGAAGCAAATGAGGGAATGAGTAACGGCATCTTATTCATCACCTCACGGCGCCTCCTATTTCTTGGGCGTAAGGGCTTTTTCAACAAAGAAATCCGCGTCGTGCACACGCTTCCACTTACAGAAATTCGAGAAATTGAACTTCAAGGACGGATTCGCCGACGGCTCTGTATCACCACAGAAACTGAAGAGCTGAAACTTGGTGGTCCTTCTAAAATTTTGGAAGAAACCCCTGATGCCATCAATTTGGCTACCAGTTTTTCAGATCATAGCCTTGTGACAACATCTGGGTCATTACGAATTTTGAATCTTAAAGTGGATGTTACCTTACTCCGCGATGAGTTGGATCAACTGATTAATTACGCCGTTTCTCCTGAAGACCAAGATAATAGAGATCAAGTAGATGGGCCTAAACCGTATCCTTATCCTGAGGGGTATTATCCTCGATTTTCACCTTCTGATGGTTTGGAGCGTGACCCTGTTTTTCAACTGGAACAACAGCGGTTTAGTATCGAGTCGACAATGGAACTATTGAAGAAACAGTTTGAGGAAGGAAAACTGTCCGATGAAAAATTCTTCAAACAGTATCGTTCCCTCACCCAAGAACTGTACCTAGTCGAAGCGCAGATTCGTGACCTTCGAAGACGACAAGTCTAGGAAGCCACAATTGACTCATTGGGTGTGTCTGATGGTCGGCAGTGTTATTCTTTGACTTCCTTTTTCAGGCGTTCGAGTTCGCGTTTTGTGCGTTCGCGTCTTTCCTCGGATGTTTCGAGGAGCTCTTCTTCGCCTTCAGGCACGGCAGGTAATTGCCCGGCTTCTTCTAGGGCAATCATGGTTTCAATGTCTTCAAGCTCTGCATCGACTTCGGCATCCATTTCTTCATCTTCGAGACCCAGACCAAGAATCTCTTCAGTAGCTTCGGCTTCCTCAATGAGTGCTTGAGTTTCCAGAATCACTTCGCGAGCAACCTCAGGAGAAGCGGTTTCTCGAAGATTTTCCAACTCGGAACCAATGCCTTTCAAGGCACCGATTACTTCTGTTTCACCGCGTGCTTGATCGATGGCTTCCACACCACGTTCCATCAAGTCGATTTCTTGTTCGATTAATCGAGCTTTCCGAAGATAGCGTTGGCGTCGACGGAGTTGAAGTTTGGCAGCCTTACGATCTCCACGTCGAACATAGCGGATTGCTTTAATCCGTGAATCCTTAGCCTTGGTTTCATACTGTCGACCACGGACTTCAAGTTTATCGGTAACCCGGTGAATTCGTGCAATGGTATCTTCTTTCGGTTCAGGTTTTTTCGGAAAGAGCTTTTCCCAGAATTTTGCCATTTTTCTAGCCCTCCTCCTTTAATCGCTCAATTTCTTTTTCGAGTTCCGAGACCCGCTTTTCGGGCTCGGGAAGCGAGGTGCCCGTTTCTACTTCAATTTCAGAATCGAGCTCTCGAAGTGCATCCTTTACCTCGCCATCGGTGACTTCAGTTGATACCGCCATTCGTTCCATTCCTGCTTCGGCTACTTCTTGGGTCATTTCGAAGTGGCGGAGGTTTCCTTCAATTTGATCTACGAGTTTGGCAACTTCAGGAACTTTCACCTGGTTCTTAAGCCCTCCGAGGGCAGAGTTGAGTTGCCCAAGGATTTTTGCCACTTCACCCATGGCTTCACTTTGGCGTAGCTGTGTTTGTAATCCTTCAATTCGTAGACGATACGCGTCTACACTAAGGGCCCATTTTTGGAAGCGCAGATGGTGTTGTAAGTACATCCGCGTCGCATCCATATTTCCTTGAAGCCGGTACTTTTTGGCCCTCTGGCGGCTTTTACTCGCCTCTTTTTCGAGCATCTTCCGTTGTAAGTCGAGCTTCCGGCAGAAGACATCGAGGCGGAAGATGAGTTTCTTCAGATCGGGTCCGCCGCCCAGCCATGACATAAATCGGCGAATAGCAGACATTATCGTTACCTTCCTGTCAACCCTTCAAATCGAACCTATTATACTTTTGGGCTCATAGCCTTTAATGGCACGGTTCTATGTATCGATTCGCAAAAAGAGAATCAATTCCAGGTCCAATACTTCGAAATGAGTCCTCCTAGAAAAGGCCGAGGTATCGTAACAATCCGATAATATGGTAGACGAGGGCGATGATGGTACCAATAAGTCCAATCCATTGGAGGATTCTAGTTATAAGCTGATGAGAAGTGAGTGGAGTAGTGGTGATGGGCTGATAATCCTGTGGAATGGAGTTAGGACGTTTACAGCCAATGGGTCCAAAGGCATCAACTTCTGGGAAAATGTTAATTTCAACGACTCCACGTGTGATTAGCTTGGTTAATGAATGGACGAAGGTGTGTTTCTTCATATTAAGTAAATTTGCAGCGGTAGTAATGCGAGTAGGATGAGTAATGGAGGCAACGAACCCAGTAACTATTCTGAGCCTTATGAGCTCGTTCCATTGACTGGTCGAAAGCCACATACCTAAGAACACAAAAATCAGTGATATTGTAAACCACGGAATACCCACAAGTAACAGAACACCAAAGGCGATGAGGCCTGCAATAGTAATAGCGACACCTATACTGATTGTAAGAGTATATCCTTCAGTTAATCGCCCCATGTTCTTATGATCTAGCGTCACTTCCATCACATTACTGCGTGTGTCACAGGTCAATTTAGCAACTATGTTTATTTATATATATGCTTATAACTATAATTAATTAGCATTAGAAACGTCAATTAATAATTTGGCTCCAAATTTAATTAAATTAACTGCAAGCCGCCGTTGTAGCGACAGTTCCCTTTTAGCCACAGCCTTTGCCACGTTAGTCTAGAATATTCGAATTACGTGACGGAGAATTATTTACGATTAGCCCAAGGCGTTTATTTATATACTCACCTATAATTATAGCGATTTACTGCTACAAAGGAGTCGACCAAACCAGCCAACGTAACAAACTAGAAAAGCGGTTCTTTAACATCAAAAAAATTCTCTGAGCTGAATCTTATGCTTCAAGCGCTACCGACATTTCATCCACTCCTAATAATTGGCCTAATCATTTTCTTAGCCGTCGTTGGTGCAGAGATTCAACGTCGCTTAGGGATTCCCCAAGTCCTCGGATTCATCACCATCGGAATCCTACTCGGCCCCTTAGTTTTTGGGATGATAGATGAAACTCTACTTTCATTTTCCCCTATCATTACAGCCATCGCACTAGGCTTCATCGGATATAACATTGGAAATGAGTTTAGGATTGATAAAGTGAAAAAGAACGCATCAAAGCTTTTTCCAATCTTGCTTGCAGAAACACTTGGAACATATTTTTTGGTATTTTTTGCAATATTCTTTTGGCTCCAGGACCCAATATTAGCAATTCTTTTAGGAAGTCTTGCAGCCGCAACCGCCCCTGCAGCAACGGCAGACATTATTTGGGAATTTAAAAGCCGAGGAGCAGTTACAGATTCGTTAATGTTTATTCTTATTATGGACGATGTCATCGCAATCATCCTGACCAGTATCGCGATTAGTGTTGTATTTCTTTTTCTTAATCCCGTAGGCACGACATTAATTGCCTTGGTAGCTGCACCCATAATCGAGATTGTTCTCTCAATCCTTATTGGTGCAGGATTTGGAATTCTTCTAGCCCATTTTCTACAAAATGTTACAGATCATGGACGATATATACTGCTACTGATTAGCGTAATTATACTGATTATTGGAATTGCTCAATTCCTACATGCCAGTTATTTACTTACATGCATGGTATTTGGAATCGTACTTAGCAATCGCGTTCCAAAGGAATCAATCGAGTTAGGAAATGAAGCAGAAAAGATTCTAAGCCCGATTATTCTCCTCTTCTTTGTGTTCTTCGGGGCAGGAATGATTAATCCCGTATTGTTGGTTACAGGTGGCTTACTTATCTTCACAACGGCAATTATCTATGTCATAACACGAACTCTAGGAAAATATTTCGGAACTCGGATTGCAGCGAAAATCACTGATAGCCCAACAGCAGTAAAGAATTATCTTGGATTATGCTTATTTAGCCAAGCTGGTGTCGCAGTTGGATTAAGTGTCGTAATGGCAGATTATATGACTCAACTTGGAGTACCAGAATATGCAATTATCATAGTGGGAGTTATTGGCATCTCAACACTTATCTTTCAGCTTTTTGGACCACTATCTGTTAAAGTGGCAATCCATAGAGCCGGTGAAGTGAACAACGATAATGAGAATAAAACACCAACAAATGATGAAACAACACAATCAGGGCAAACATGTGGTTTCCAAGGTCAAGATTCAGATTCCAAATAAAAAGCAGCGTTTCGATTTTAGTAAATCTTTCATCACCTCTTCCAGAGGAGTAAGACCACATTTCTAAGCTATTCTTTTAAACACGATATCTTGAATAATCATTTTAGAAGATACTAGTAGAAGCGATGAAGATCATGGTAACACCTGATGAAAAATGGCCAACCGCCTCCTTTGAAGAAAAATATCAGATGATGATTGGTAGTATGTCCAAGGATCAACAGAAAAGATCCGCGCAAAACGCTGTCCATCTCTGTCTTTGTAATAGGTGTCAGACCAACAACGAAACCGGGGAAATCAATCGTGTCTATTGCACCTTCGGCGAATCAAATTCAATTCAAGAGCAGAAGGGATGCCTTTGTTCAGAATGCCCAATCACCAAGACCATGAGTATGCGTTGGAACTATTACTGCATCCGAGGTTCAGCAGTGGATCTCTCAGACTTATGACCCCTAGTATTCTCTGATAGATTTGACCAAGTGATTTCCGAGTTCGATTTAGAAAAAATCCAATAATGCACTTTATATTGTTGGTCGAGGAACTAACGTGAAACTCCGATACCTCATTTGTGAACTACCCCACCCTAAAGTGTGGAGCTTCCTGCTTCATCCCATCGACTCGTGTCGACTGGTCCACAGGATTTACTCGCCGTTCCGGCGATATTGCCCAGCCACCGGATGACCTTGGTTCTCGGCCCTAGTGATTGAGACTGCATCTAGTTTAGGTGGAAAATCTTAGCTTAACTCCTCGATTCATACCTGCCCTCAAAGGTGGGGTCTTCTCTGGGATGAAGATAAATACGAATTGAACAAGATTTTTTGTTATGGCCGCTTCTGAATCTCTTTCTGCATCAACTTATGACGACTATGTGCCTGTAAAAGCAAAACTGGGATTTAGCGCAGCTAATACGTCAAATATCCTCTTATCTGGTTTGGCTCTTGGAGCTATTGATATTTTTTATCTCAAATTCTATAATTTGGACCCCCGACTCCTAGCAATCTCTTGGATTCTGTTCATGGGATGGAATGCTGTTAATGACCCATTGATTGGGATTATTCAAGATAGAACTAAATCCAAACTTGGGCGCCGAGTTCCTTACTTGCGGTACGGGGTGATCCCGTATACGATAGCTTTTCTGTTAGTCTGGTTTCCTTTCATTTTTAATTCACAGGTCCTTTATTCTTTATTTGCGCAATGGTTTCCAGGAATCAACACTACTGATGTGGGCTTGTTTTGGAATCATTTGATGATGCTATTTATTTTCGACACGTTGTTTAGCATGATTGGTTTGATATGCAATATTCTCCCTGCCGAAATGGCTGTTACGGCACAAGAGCGGACGAATGTTGTAGCCTTTGCTACGATTTTGGGGGTGCCTGGTTCAATCCTTTCGGTTATTCTTCCGATTATGTTACTCGGTGGAGACAGCCCCGATAAAACTACTTTTTTAATCGTGATGGTGGTTATTGCCATTATTGCAGGGGTATTGCTGTATGTATCGAGTTATTTCATTAAGGAAAATCGCTATGCGGTGACTGAGAAACCATTGGGCTTCAAAGAGAGTATTATCGACACTTTCAAGAACAAGCCATTTCTAATCTTGGAAGTCACCATCTTTTCGTTTGTGGTACTTCAAGAGTCGATGTTTAGCGGATTAGTTTATTTAATGGATTTTGTTTTGATTATTACTGGCTGGATGTCAATCGTTTCTCTTATCCCAGTTGTGATTGTGTTTGGCTGGGTGTTATGGAAGCTGCTGAGTAAAATCTCTAGTCTTGGACTCCGAAAAACCATGTTGAGGGCGTCTTTCATTGCGATAATCGGATATATTCTATTCTTGGTGATTGGATTGTTCTGGGGTCCACGAGTATCTGTGGAGATGGTCGTGATTGCACTAGGTTTAATGTTTGTGGGATTATTGACGTTCGTGATGATCAACCAACCTTTGTTGGGGGAGGCCATTGATTATGATGAGATTCTCACTGGGAAACGCCGAGAAACGACATATTCAGGAGTCAACGCATTAATCACCAAGCCTGGAGTATCGATTGCGCATTTCCTCACACTCTCAATTATGGCGATGTTTGGTTATAACGCCGACCTTCCCGTCTCAGCACAACCTACATCAGTGTCGATGGGAGTTTTCCTTGTGTTTACAGTAGTACCAATAGGTTTCCTCCTTATTGGTAGCCTCGCAATGATGAAATATCCCCTTCATGGTGTGGAGTGGAAAGATCAAAAGCTCCACCTGCAGAAGATTCACACGCAGAAAGAGCAGGAGTACTTGGTTTATCTCGAAGAGGTGATATTGAACAAGAAAGAGAATATCGAGGATAAAACACAATCAGATGAACCGCATGGATAGAAAAAACTTGTTCATTATCTCAATCGGCTCAAAAGACCTGATCATTGTTTGATTTAATTTGTATTCCAATGGTTTAAGACGTTTGGATCTATTTTCTCATCATTTTTTTAGGATTAACGGTCATTTCGATGCCATAGCCTAAAAATGTCAGTCCAATAACAAAGGCAGCTATGCATATTCCAGGAGGGAAAAACATCCACCATGCTCCATAAGCAAGGGCATTCCCGTAGAATGCAACGGCAATCATTCGGCCCCAAGAAACAAAGTTGATGGGTAAGAATATTGGTGAACTTGGAGTTCCTCGAAATTCGTCGAAGTTGTGTCGATAATCAAAGAAACCTAAACTGGCTTCGATTGTTACAGCAGTAGCTGCAATCAATGTTAATTGAACCAGAAAAATTGTCAAAACATTTGGTAAGATTGTTCGAAAAATTAAGTATCGGGAACCGGCTCCCGCTGCGCGGGTAGATTCCACGTAGCCTTTTTCTTTTTCAACTAAAACTTGAGAACGAATTACTTTTGCCGTTTGAGGCCAAGTTAATAATGCTATGATCAAAATCATGAATTCGTAACTTGCCCCTTGCAGCACTACCATTAATACCATTAGAATCGGTAAAATTGGAAAAATGAGGAATAAATTCGAAACTGCCATTATAATTTCGTCTACAGCCCCACCTGTATAACCTGCAATAAGTCCGGTGCAGAGACCGATTGTACCGCTAATTAATGCGGTTGATAAGGCGACATAGAGTGATATATGAGATGCCCAAAAGAGCTGTGATAGAATATCGTTACCATCCGTACTCGTTCCAAGCAAGCCGTAATAACGGCTTACTCCCCGGATTTCCATTTGATCGAACCAAAATTCGATGGTTCCGGTTCGACTTGCATCTTCTTCTGTAAAGTATAGTCCGAATTCGATGGTCACATTTTCAAAAGGTCGAAAAATGTGATTGCAGAGGAGGGAAACAATTGGCCGTCGATAAATTTCCCAATCAGAGTTGAATGAAGTAAATTCAAAATGATAGTAATTTACCGATACAGGAGGTGTGTCATTTGGAAGATATACTTCCAGATATGGGATGACGGAATTGTGTGTGAAATTACCTGTGAATTTTGATTTCATAGCAAATTGAATAGCAATATCTGCTGGCGTACGATAGGGAAAGATGAAACTAATTTTCCCCCATACGCTTTCTGAATATGCATCTGAGCTATTATTCTCAAATAGAGAAAATTTAACAGAACGTTGACCGGCAATAAATTCATCCATATCATACGAAAAGTTGGCAACAGAGGGGTTAGAAGCGCCCATTATACAACTAGAGTTGTCTGTAAAAAAGGGGTCTGGAATGTAATTACCCGTGGGAGCTGCAAGAGGATCAAGAAAGGCTAACCAACCAGGCGCACACTTTGGTGGTCCCACAACATTTCCAACCCGTAATCCAGGATAGATTGGGAATAATATCGGTGCTAGAATAGCCATGAAAATAGTGAACAAAATAATTCCGAGCCCAACAGGACCATACTTGGAATGGTAAAAATTCATCCATAAATTTTTGATATGCTCTTTCGGAGTTTGCCGATGTCTTATTCTTTGTTGGTTCATTATTACAAAGCACAGTTCGGAGTTTTCTGGTATATTGTATGCGGTGATGAGTTTGACGTGTGACGTATTAAGCTTTTGGAGTTGTTCAGCCATGTAGGTCTGATACCGTTATTGGCTTGATCATTTTCGATGTCGGATATGTCATAATCTTGGGCATCATTGTCATAATTGTGATAATTACAGTCACATATAATTTTTCAAAAAATGAATAAGAAGAATCAATCTAAAATGAAAATCTGTTGTTTTTGTGAGAGTGATATGCTCAATATAATTCGAGGTTAAATGATTTTTACATGATAAGAGTATTAACCTACAAAATTTTTCATATGATGTTTCTTAGCCACAAAGACCAAAGAAGGCGTTTCTGGGGAGCGATAACCGCGTAAGTTTTTCAAAGATTTTTTTCGGGTAGTAACCAGAAAAGCCACCTCACTTCACTCATTGCCAAAGAGTTTCATTTTTCTGCAGATATTTATTGTCTTAACTTTTTTCCGCTTCGACTTAGTAGAAGAATCTGTTGATATGTTGGAAAAAAAGACTATTGGGTTTTTCCACTGAATTCTCCTTTGAGCGGGAGAAAAGAACTACCAGATAGATAATAGAAGTCAAAAACCTCTATCAGTGCAAAAAAACCAAGAAGGCGGTTGATAAGCACCGCCTTCAGCTATAACGCCTATATCCCTAATAAGTAGGCAGTTTGGTTGCTTAGTGGTGACCTGTGATTCCTTTGACGAGGGCATTAAATCCAAACATCATGAAGCCAAGGGCTACATAGATGATAAGAAGTAGATACCCAAATCCAGGTAAAGCGATGACTACAAAGGATAAGATAATGCCGATGAAACCAATGATAACAAGCCACCCACGATACCAACCTGGAAGCTCAGTTATCATTGCACCAAAAACAATGGTATTTAAGCCGTTTACAAGGAGACCTATGACTAGTAACCAAATCAGCAGAAGTTCACCAAAAGCGGGGAAGGCGATTACCAGACTGGCTAACGAAAGCATAAGGATTCCAAGTATGACGGTAAGGACCCTTAGCCAAGTAGGTGTTTGTTTAGACAGAAGTCCCCCGACCAAATTACCAACCCCTAAGAAGATAAGAATCACTCCGAGAAAGGTAATTAAAACGAGTATCGTTAGGACTTGTAGCCAATCAAACCATATAACTGCAAAGGCGACACCGATAGTAATGAAACCAACGATGATATTGAGAATACGTAACCACATAGGAATTACTGTTTCACTCATTAAGAATGCACCATTGGTGGGGTGAAAAAGAACCCTTAATATGTGTTTAGCTTTTATGAAAGCTGATTCGAACAACATGAATTGAACTTTTAGTGAAAAAACGAATTTCAGCTAAGAAACCAATTGTTCGTTTTTATTTGATAGATTAACAGAAGTACCTAAGGCTTTTATCGAAGATGAATGCAATGAGGGATAATAATCCTCTTTGGTGAATTGATAATGGTAGCAGGAATTATTGGCACCGCTATAATCTTCATCGTTGATTGGATCGTGATATCTGTTGTCATTATGCTTGCAGGTAAACTCGTCGCTGGTATGGAGGCTACGTTCAAGCGGGCACTACTAGCCAGCTTAGTTGCTGCAATCGTTGGAACTTTAGTATATTACGGTATAGAGTGGTT
>JABXGS010000075.1 GCA_016550425.1 archaeon | reverse complement strand
TTACTCAGATGTATCCCGATGTTGTGCAGCTAATACTCAAAAATATCAAAGCAAAAGATTGTATCATAGAGGGTGAAGCCGTAGCTGTAGACAAGCAAGATCCACAAAAACTCCTTCCATTTCAGATCCTGATGCGAAGGAGAAGAAAATATAAGATCGAAGAAATGGTTCAAGAAATCCCGGTTGCAGTATTCTTCTTTGATTGTCTATTTGTCAATGGAACTGATCTAACACACCAACCATATCCTACTCGGCGAAAACATCTGGTACAAATCATAAATAAGAACGATTATGCTCGACCTGTTCCCGCACAGGTACAATCTAGCCCTTTTGAAATTGAAAAGATGTTCCGCGAATCAATTAATCATGGTGGGGAAGGCCTGATTGTGAAATCCACTGGATCTGATTCTATTTATCGTGCAGGGGCTCGAAGCTGGCTGTGGGTCAAATTAAAAGAATCATACCAGGCCCAGGCAATAGGTCCTGTTGACCTTGTGGTGGTTGGAGCTTTTTGGGGCAGAGGACGTCGTGCCAAAACCTATGGCGCTTTATTAGCCGCGGTTCGTGATGAGGAGAGTGGCGAATTTAAAACCGTGTGCAAAGTCGGGACAGGTTTTAGTGACGAAGAACTTGAGCAATTACCAGAACGTTTTGAACCATACGCGCTTAAACAGAAAGATGCTCTGGTTGATTCAAAAATGAAAGCCGACGTTTGGTTTAGACCTGCCATCGTGTTTCAAGTTGTAGGTGACGAAATCACACGAAGCCCTGTACACACTTGTGCGTTTAACCAAATAGCACCAAATGAAGGGCTAGCCATCCGGTTTCCTCGGTTTGATGGTACTTGGCGCTATGATAAATCTCCGGAGGAAGCCACATCTACCGAAGATATAATTAGTTCTTATCAATCGCAAATAAAGATCAAAGAGTAAGTGAAGAGTTCCTTAATGCTTCTAATACCGATTTCGGATCCATTTCTTCTATTAAGATGATTTTGTTGTAAGCCGCTTTCCCAGAGATGAGATGAACTCGACTACTTTGAATGTCTAATGCCTTAGCAATCACTTTTACAACTTCCAGATTCGCTTGTCCACGAGTTGGTACAGCTTTAACATGAACAGAACACTCCTCATTTAGAATAATGGCTTGTTTTCTTGAACGAGGCTTTACACGAATTCTTAGTAAGGTTCCCTTATTATGCGGTTCAATCATCACTATCTGCCAGAACCTTTTAGTAAGCGATTTCAAAAATGTCTTATTATATTAACTGTACTCTGGCAGTGAGAGGTGTAGGCACTAAATGTCTGAAAATATTCAAGCCTGGATCAATTATATGCAACAAGTCGACAGTACAATCATGGCAGTTTCTGTTATCAGAAATGACGGAACCGTCCTTTTCACAACTCCCAACTGGACTATAACAGGAGCAGAAATTCTTTCAGCAATTCAAAGCAAGCCACCTAGTGTCACAATACAAGGCGTCAAATACAGCACAATTCAAGCGACTGACCACCATTTGGTCGCTACTAATGTTCGTGGTCAGGGATCAATCGTTATCACAGCAGCTCGAGATAAGGGTTATGTGGTTGCTTATGTCTCTCCTCAAGGCGATGTCCAAGGCGCCTATGTTGAAATCGCTAAAGCATCAGCTAATATTGGAGGATTCATGTAGTGTCCTCCACTTAGCTTCATATCCATGTACAAGACTAACGAAACCAATTCTCCAATTTGGGGAGTGCATTTTCATCAATCCATCGTCACGTTCTAAGAAATCTTCTTCGGGTTCGGAAACGAGTAATGAACCACAAACCGATCAATGGATGCATGATCTTCGACGCAAACGTGACCTTCTGGTAACAGGAAAACCGAAAGCTACACATGAACGCAACCTCGAAGGACTAAAACAATTACTGAAATCCGAAGGCTTCAAAATACGGGGAAATCGTATACTCATCCAGCGAGACGAGGCTGCATTCGAAGTAGACCTAAAGATGGGTCACGTTTATGCCTTGCTAGAAGGCAAAGAACCCATTGTTCTGTGTGTAACTCTTGAATCAAAACCTTGGGCTAATACTGGCAACCTTTCAGATTTTGATCTCTTCCTACTCTCGATAATTTACTTACTGACCCGTGAACCTTTACCAAAAAGCATCACAGAACAACTCGATTTTAAATAATAACCATGTACCTCGTACAATTGTAGTTTGATTTGTTTAAACGCCTTTAGAAGATGCGGAAACACTTATAGCCATAAGACATTGAATCGTCAACCCCGTGGAGGGATACTTTATGGCTGTAAAAGTTGCCATTAACGGTCTTGGTCGAATCGGTCGAAATTTTCTTCGTGGCATTATTGACAAAAAAGATGTCGAACTCGTTGCTGCAAACGATCTAGGTGGAACTGAAATCTTAGCCCATCTCCTACGATACGACTCCATTTACGGACGTTATAAAGGAACCATTGAAGCTGCTAACGACGAGTTACATGTTGATAATCATACAATCAAACTATTCCAAGAACGAGATCCCGCGATGCTACCTTGGAAAAAACTTGAAGTTGATATTGCTATTGAAGCTACAGGTGTCTTTCGAGATCGAGATAAGGCGGCTCTGCACCTTCAAGCAGGGGCAAGCAAAGTCATTATTTCCGCTCCTGGAAAGGGCGAGGACGCGATGTTTGTTTTAGGTGTCAATGATGACAGCTATGATCCTAATAATCATCATGTCATATCAAACGCTTCCTGCACAACCAATTGCTTTGCACCGGTAATCAAGATACTCCTTGAAAACTATGGAATAAAACATGGATTCATGTCAACAATACATGGCTATACTTTAGGTCAAAATCTTCTAGATGCAATCCACAAAGATTATCGTCGGGCTCGCGCTGCCGCAGTTAACATTATACCAACAACTACCGGTGCCGCAAAAGCAATTATTCGTCTATTTCCACAACTGGAGGGTAAGATGGCGGCAATGGCTTATCGAGTACCTATTCCAGATGGATCCATTATCGATCTCAGTGTCGAATTGGAAAAGCCAACATCCAAAGATGAACTTAATGAAACTTTCCGAAAAGCTGCAAAAACTCACCTAAAGGGTATCCTCCAATACAATGAAGATCCCATCGTTTCAAACGATATCATCGGCAATTCCCACTCCTCGATTTTCGATAGTGAACTAACGGAGATTCTTGATGGAAATTTCGCGCATGTGGTCTCTTGGTATGATAACGAAGCAGGGTTTAGTACACGTTTAATTGAATTAACCCAAATGGTTGCTGCCAAATTATAACAAAATAGGAAAAGTGAGGACCACTAATAGCAGCCCTCAATCCATACTATGGCCTCTTATTTCATGTCTAATTCAGAGAGAAGCTGCGTAAGAAGCCAACCACCATAAGAAAGACGTATTCTTGATCCTTGATTATTAGACCTTCGAGTGTCTAACAGCCCAGCTCTTTTGAGGATATTCAAGTTGAATTTAGTTGTGCTTAAGGGGAGACCGAATTTTCGGGATAAATAATCAGCTAGAGCTGTTGGCGATAGCTTTGGATGATACTGGAGTGCTCGTTGGGTCATCAATAATAAAAATCGCTGTTTCTTTGTTAGTCGTGTATAAGCCAACTTAGCAAAAGTTGCCGCTAGTTGGAGAAATAAGCTCTCTAGTTGCAGTGGTGTACTCAAGTCATCAAAGAAGTTGTCTTTCCTGGAGGATTTCGCAGCCAACCCCATCATGATTAGTTGTCATGCATAACACCTCCATTTTAATAGGAATTTGAGTAAAACAGAAAAAGATTCCACAGAGTATTAACGTTTTGGTCAAAAATAGTTGACCATTCTTAAACCTCATTTTCGCATCATTTAGACTATCTGGTAATCCTTTTATTCGAATTTTTTTAAAACTGAATAGGTGAATTCTATTTGAAGAACATCGAATTCGAATATATTTGCGTGCAGGTAAATCATCACAAACATATCGCGAAAACAATAGCTGAATACCAAAAAGAGGGTTGGCAGCTCCATACTTATCAAGCCACGGGAGATCCGAACTTGATTAATCATTACCTCCTCTTCCAACGAGAAATTACTTGGTAGATATTAAGGGGCTATTTGATTTTCCTACACTTCACTATCGGTATCGTCACAAAACGTTATTATAACGGATGTTGGAGTTAAGAAATTTGAAATCATCCTTGGAGACGACGTTCAATGGTATACCTTGTTGGTGAAGCACTCATTGGAAAAGGAAACGAAATCGCACATATCGATCTTATAATTGGGGAAAAGTCAGGTCCTGTTGGAACCGCATTTGCTCAGGGAATGACTAACGTATCTCATGGGCATTCCCCCTTGTTAGCGGTGATTCGACCGAACCTCCCTCCTAAACCTCATACGCTCATCATTCCCAAAGTAACTGTCAAAGACATGGGTGACGCAGAAAAAATATTTGGTCCAGCGCAAGCAGCTGTGGCTAAAGCCGTGGCCGATGCTTTAGAGGAGGGAATCATACCAAAAGCCAAAGCTGATGATTGGGTAATTCTATGCAGCGTATTCATTCATCCTGATGCAAAAGATTACCGACGAATTTACCATTACAATTATGCCGCAACAAAACTTTCGATTCAACGGGCTTTGTCTAACTATCCACCGGTGGACAAAATTATGTATGATAAGGATCGCGCAACTCATCCCATTATGGGCTTTCGGGTTCCCCGTCTATGGCGTCCACCATACCTACAGATTGCATTAGATATTCCTAGTCTTGATAAAACGAAGAAGATTATCGAGGCACTACCTCGAAGTGATAACCTAATCTTAGAGGCAGGTACACCTCTCATCAAACGTTATGGAACAGCGATTCTCAGTGATATTCGTGAAGTCGCTAAGGATAAGTTCCTGGTTGCTGATCTAAAGACCCTTGATGTGGGGAAGGTTGAAGTTGATTTAGCCTTCGACGAGTCAGCTGACGCAGTTGTGGTTTCTGGGTTAGCCTCAGTAGATACTGTTGATCAGTTCATTTATGAAACCAACCGGCTGGGCATTTATTCTTTTGTAGATATGATGAACGTAGAGGATCCAGTAGCTAAGCTTCAAAGCCTGAAGATGCCACCAAATGTTGTCATCATGCATCGGGGCATTGACACCGAAGGTCGAGCCGATCACAAATGGGAAATCGTAAAAGCAGTAAAAACTGCATTCAAAGGAAAGCGTCTTCTTGTATCCGTAGCAGGTGGGATTCGGCCTGACAATATTGATGCGGCTCTTAAGGCAAAAGCTGACATCATAGTTGTTGGTCGGTATATCACTCAATCCCGAGATGTTGAAAGATCTACTCGCGAATTCCTGACCCAGATGCAAGGCGATATTGATCTCTTCCGAGTACATACTGAATAAGTAACATCTGGTCATTCTGTAGGCTTCTGAATCATTAGTATTTGATAGGTTCTTGTAGTTCGGTTCAATAGAAAAATTCAAGAACTTACACAAACCTTAGACATCTAAGCAATTACTTCAATAATTGCTGGGAGTGTATTCCTAAGATGCCTTCGGGTATCAAAAGACTCGTTCTTGACGTTCTAAAACCTCATGTCCCGAATCTTGTGGACATTGCTACATTGGTAGGTAAAATTGATGGCGTCGTTGGTGTCAACGTCGCTCTTGTCGAAGTCGACTCTCATACTGAGTCAATTAAGGTTACAGTTGAAGGTGATAATCTCGGGTTTGAGGAGGTAAAAGCCGCTCTCGAAGCCTGCGGTGCTTCCGTTCATTCAATTGATCAAGTAGTTGCTGGGCGCACAGTTGTCGAAGAAGTAAAAACCCACATGGAAAATGGCGGTTAAATTCCCAAAGCCCACTTAGTATTTTCAATTAATGATTCTACGTGAGGTGCTAAATGTTCGTAAAGCGAGTTATAGAACACAGTCGGAAGAATTCTAAGAACTTTGAAAATTCTATTTAGTAATGCACTCATCACTGGTTCGAGAAGTTCTGGGCGATTGTTAATTTGAGAGGTTAATACTGCATCAATTGCGGCTTCTTCAGCAAGGCCATCAATAAGCCTATAAATTGGTCCATTACATTCAAGAAAATAGGGGAGTCCTTGTTCATCATAGAGGACAATGATACCCAATTTATCGACTATTAATTTTGTATACCAATCGATGCTCGAATCTTTAGCCGAGAAAGACTTTTGAAAAAGTGGTTCTGCGGGTTTACGTTTTGTGGTCTTCGAGGTTTGTGATGAGAAATAACTGCGTGGAACATTATTGGGGTATGTATTAGGGTGGCGGAAAGCAATGTAAGTAGCAGCTGCAAAAAGGGCTTCCGGTTCTCGACCAATAGCTTGATTTCCCAGGTGACTAGCAAGAATGCGGAGAGAGGGAAGAATCAGATCTTGACGGACTTGTTTAGCGGCATATAGACGATACGCTTGCTTGAGATGGACTGCAGGAGTCTTCAAGTCCGGTCGTACAGTTTCATCGGTTCTAGCCTTTGATGCCAAGATGGTCGGTCTCCGCAGGAAACGTCTAACCCATGTATGCGATATAGTCCTAAATATACTTTAGGCGGGTCCTGTGTTATGATTTGTTTTTCGCTCTTTTATGTGATATGACCTGCTTCTTCAAGATACTGCATCTGTTCCACTGATAGTTGAGATTGAACGAAATTGATACCCTTTTCAGTCAGTGAAATCTGTGCTACTGATTCCGTCTTTGTAAAGACTGTAACGATTCCTCTTTTCTTTAGTCGCTGAAGGGCTGCAAAAATAATTTGGTTTAATTCTTTGTCGGTGACGTTGGGTTTACCATCGGGACGTTGAAATTCAGGAATATGTTTTAAAACATTTCTTAGAGAAGCCAGAGAGCGTCGGCGAGTTTCATGGGGGTTTGAATAAAGCCAGAGAACGAGAATGTAATCTATCAGTTCACCTGGTTGCTGGCGATTCAGTTGACGGGCAAGATAATAAACTGCAGGCAAGATTCTCGTTTCCTGTAAGTAATATTGATTGTTTAAAACTTATCAATCAGCGCTCAAACTAGCTTTCAGTCCATCGAAAGGAACCTTCCGAAGTTTTGAGGATATACCCTTGAATTCGTAAACGATTCAACGCTTCATCAATCCCTGTACTGGCGATTCCTCTCTCTTCAAGTTGAGAAATAATCTCTTCCTGGCTAATGGCGGTTTTTACCTTACTTAAAATCTCACTTATCGTTCTTGCTAAATTAATCGTTGAGACAGGTTTTCCCGTGCTACCATTTGGTTGAAATTCATCAGTTACCAGTCGAACCTGCCAAGGTTTGGGAGATATGAGATGCCCCGTACGAATGAGGGTCTCTATCTGCTGTGCCGCCCAATCCCATGGAATGCCTGCATTTGCACATTCTTTTTCTAACATCTGTAAATCAAGAGCTTCCTTTCGCGCATTTTGATAGAGAATTCGTTCTAACTCTCGTCGTCTGGTAGAAATGGGTTGGGTTTTTTGTTTAGAGTCTTGAAGCTGCTCTAAATCCACATTCGCACTTGGGAGTAATGCCTCGATTTTCTCCCGAGATTTTTCAACAGCTTCCATGAATTCTTTATGGTGCTTTCCAGTTTGATAGAGTTTGACACGGACTTGGGCTGTCTGTGCATCATCAACAAAAACAGCATTTAGTGGATTGATTTTGAAAACTCTTTGACAATATACACATAATCGTGTCTTTTGAGTAGTTGGAGCATATGTAAAACGCCCACACCTCGGACAGCGAATGATGTAAAATCCTTGCCGGGACATTAAGACCACCAACGCCACAAGCCTAATTAGCCTTTCGTGTTTACATTCCACAATAGGGATAACCCGATGAGCTTTGGTTTAGATCAGTATTTTAAGGAGAAAAAACCTGCTAAGAAAAAAGAGACTGAAACTAAAAAAGATGACACCATTGAGGTTATGGAACAGGATCCATCTGGCGCTCGAAATTGGCCGGTTATCCTGGAAGAAACAGTGAAATCAATGGTACTTTATCCCCATCTTCTCGACTATACTCGAACCAGTATTCTCCCAAAACGTCCAACAATAACTGCTGAGGAGCTCTCTATCCAACTTAGAGTACCTTTAGGCGTAGCAATTGTGCTTCTTGATAAATTACGAAGCGAATCGAAGGAAACACAATAAGATTTCAGGTCAGTGGTTCTGCAGATTGATATAGATAAAGAAAATAAATCTTAGCTAACTCACCTAACTCGGTGTGGCTTGTCCAGATTGCTAATGATTCTGCTGGTTGAGTCGTTAGCATGATTATTGCCTGTTTTTCATCGATGATTGCCCCTCCACCATAGATTTCTTTACGTTTCCGCCCTTCACCAACAGCCGAAATAAGTCTCTGAACTTTGTCTGTAAGAGTCTGTTCGGATACAAGAATTTGAATCTTAACACCTCGATCACGGAGATGGAAGAGGGTAGGCGAAATAAACTCGATATCTTCTTCGCTAATTATCCCCCAAGAAAGTAGAAGGCTGCGTTCTGCTTGTCCTAGAGCCACATTCAGCTTTGCCCGGACATTATTTGATCCATGAAGGATGTGCACTTCAGGAGCTGAAATTTTTGTTTTTTCATCAAATAAGGGTTGGAGATTCTCGATTACTCTTTGTTCCCATTCTGCGAGTCGATCTTGTGCAGAAAGAACAGCAGCTTTAGCTGTTTCACGAGGGCTTTTCGGAATGTAACGCTTCGGACGACCTTGCTCTATAGTTATCCATCCACCCTGTTCAAGTGCAGCCAACACATCATATACACGACTGAAGGGAATTCGTGACTGGGCACTGACCTCGCTGGCAGTTAGTGCTCCATTCTTAACTAATGAAACGTATACTCGCGCTTCGTAGCTACTCAATCCCAAACTTCGGAGTGCTCGTATCGTTCCTTCATCCAAGCGCTCACTCATTTTAATCACACACCGACACCCTATACCTTTCGAAAAAACCTTTTTGGTAACCAAGAGAAATATTCTACAGGTGAAAACATGGGTCTAATA
Organism: archaeon; assembly: GCA_016550425.1. The sequence continues at coordinate 2,815 of JABXGS010000075.1, read as the reverse complement.
CGGAAACCAGTGGCAATTGGGTACTATCCACCAGATAAAAAATCTCTTGAAGAATCAATTCGCGCTTCATTTTCTGATTCTCATGGCGCAGGTGAGATCCCTCTAGTTAGTTCCAAACGCAGTAAGAAAATCATCGCAGGAGTTGCTCCCCATGCAGGATTCATATATTCAGGGCCAATCGCTTCTCATCTCTACAGGGCTATTGCCATAGACGGGTTTCCTGAGACGTTTATACTGATTGGTGTAAAGCATCGACCTTTACGATTTCCTGGAGCTGTCCTAATGGCTGAAGGAGTATGGGAGACACCTCTAGGAAAAAGCCAAATCGATTCGGCTTTAGCAAAAAGAATCATAAAACAAAGTCAGGACTCAGGTACAAGTTGTATACTAGATAGTTCTGACGCCCACTTAGATGAGCATTCAATCGAAGTTCAATTACCATTTATACAATTTCTCGGGAAAAATCAAGATTTCGAAATTTTGCCGATTTTAATCTCTTCACCGAAATTTGCAATATGTGAAAAAGTTGGAAACACGATTGCTAGCGCTGTTCAGAAAGTGAAACGAGACGTATTCATTGTTGCTAGTACAGATTTCACCCATTATGGTCGATTCTTCTATGGCTATGATCCTGTTGGCAGTGGACCAGTTGAAAAGATACTAGAATGGGTCTATGAGACTGATGGTGATTTAATTCATAAAATTGAGCAACTAGATGGAAAAGCTCTCTTAGATACAGTTGTGAAGGAAGAGCGAACCATGTGTGGAGCTAGTGCAGTTGCCACAACAATCACTGCAGCAAAACAACTGGGTGCCACAAGTGGATCCTGCTTGAAGTATGCAACAAGTTATGATATCCGAGGAAGTTCAGAGGCTATAGTTGGTTACGCATCAATTACTCTCAACCGCTAGAGCTGTATTGTTCTTTTTGATGCACCCTTGCCTTTCTTGAGAGCAGTGATGTTCATTTCATGATAACGACTCGGTAAAATATCTTCTATTGCTGAAATTATGCTCTCTTCCTTGATGGGAAGCAAATCTAACCCCACGACGGCACCAATAAGGACAGTATTCATCGTCAGAATCCCCCCTGATTCTTGAGCCAGCTTCGCAGCATCAAACGTAATCACCTTAGCAAATTTTGCCAAATCCTGCAGAATCGCTTCGTCGTCTGGATATTCTGCTCGACCCAGAAGAACTCCTGTTGGCGTTATTCGATACTCGCCAACAATAATAGTTCCTAAAGGCATTATTCGATCAACATTACGGAGAGCTTCAACGGGTTCAACACTTAGGAGTAAGTCTGCTTTTCCAGTTGGAATTATCGGACCATGAACGTTGTCTCCAATCCTGACAGTACAATTCACTGCACCGCCTCGTTGGGCCATACCATGAATTTCTCCCATTCGAACATTTTCGCCTTCACTGAGGGCTGCTGACGCTAAAATTCGGGCTGCGGTAAGAACGCCAGTTCCACCAACACCAGTAAACACAATATTGAACTCATTCATTAACCTCTACCTCATGGATTGCCTTGTACGGACAGATTTGGGAACAGACACCACAACCTGAGCATAGATCAGCGTCAATGGCAGCGTGTTCACCTGCCCAAATAGCGGCAGCACAACCTAGTTTGTCCGTGCAAACACGGCAGCCCTGGCAGATTTCAGGATCTACTTCATAAGGAATAATAGGTTCATCTGCACGGCGCTTCCTCGCTCCTTCGAGTAGAGCACAAGGACTTCGCGATATAATCACAGCGGGGCCATCATAAGCAACTGCTTCTCGGATTACACGAATGGAATCTTTCACTTGAAGAGGATCAATAACCTTAACGTATTCGACTCCCACACCTTTTGCTACATCTTCGATGTTAATTTGAGTTACTGGAACGCCCATTCCAGTTATTCCAGTTCCTGGGTGTGGCTGATGCCCTGTCATTGCAGTGGTGTGGTTATCAACGACTATGATCTTAACCGGATGCTGGTTGTACACAGCATTTACTAATCCAGGAATTCCCGAATGGAAAAAGGTTGAGTCTCCTATTGCTCCAACAATGGGTTTGTCTAAAACCGCTGTCAGTCCACACGAGGTTCCGATACTCGAACCCATGCATAGAAGTAAATCTGCCATCTCTAGAGGAGGTTGAATTACTAATGTATAGCATCCAATATCGGTTGGGTAGACGCCTTTACGTCCCGTAGCCACAGCCACTTCATAAAAGGTTGCGCGGTGAGGGCAACCTGCACATAGAATTGGTGGTCGTGGGGGCGCTTGTGCATTTGATTCAGATAGTTTATTATCAACTTCTTCAAAGCCAGGCGGGATCTCCTTGTCCAAAGCTTTTGCAATACCTTCAATTACTGTCCTTGGAGAAAATTCGCCTATCTCAGAGAAGTATCCTTGACTTTTACCAATTATTGGCGTTGTTATCCCACTTTCTTGGGCAAAAGCACGTGCATGGTTCTCAAGGTATGGTTTCAATTCCTCGATTACGATGACCTTCTCTTTGGAAGCGATAAACTTCTGAATTTTTTTCTTTGGAAGAGGATAAGTCATTCCTAACTTGAAAACTGCTGCTTTCAGCTGTAGTGTTTCAAGTGCCTCCATAACATAGTTAAAACTAACACCTGATGTAAGGACTCCAAGTTTTCCTTCTCCGATAATACGGTTCCACTCACTTTTTTCTGAAATTGTAGTAGCCTGTTTTACCTTTTCAACTAGAATCGGATGACGTAATCTGGCAACCGTTGGTACGGTCACAAACCGAAAGGGATTGCGTTCAAAGTTCGCCTTCTTTCGTGGTGGACGTATT
>JABXGS010000074.1 GCA_016550425.1 archaeon | reverse complement strand
TCCTCTTCCTCCTCCACTAATTCTTCTTCGGTTTCCTCTTCCTCCTCTTCCTCCTCCACTAATTCTTCTTCGGTTTCCTCTTCCTCCTCTTCCTCCTCCACTAATTCTTCTTCGGTTTCCTCTTCCTCCTCTTCCTCCTCTTCCTCCTCTTCCTCCTCTTCCTCCTCTTCAAATTCAATGAAGGGTGTTAGTGTGATTTCTCCATCTTTTACGTGGTATAGTAAAAGTTGCGGCTCGAAATCAATACCTCGCAGTTTCTCGATTTGACATGCGATTTGCCAGCCTTCCTCGTCATAAACTTTGTAGAGAGCAATAACGCCATCCACGATGTGTTCTAATTGTCGTAATACCTCTTCTTCGTGGGCTTCTCGAGCTATGGTGTAGATAAGAATGTTGCCATTATTTTTCTGGGCACCCACCTGTTGATGCACAGATTTGATTACCTCATCAGGTTCCTGTGCCGTATGAATAATCGAGGTGAGTGAATCGACAACGCCACGAAGATTGGCTTCGGGGTTCATTGCGAGGGTAGCTTTGCGGATAATATCATGGATATGCCGAGTATTTCCAAGGTCCTGCACCGAAAACTCGCTCTCAGGCTCAAATTCTCCCCACCCAAACGCATCGGTGAACGCATCAATTCCAATCAACTGCTTTGATTCCAGCAGTTCATCCACTTTAATACCCTTATGGCGCAACTGCTCAAACGGAAACCGCAAAGGATAGTCAGTACACAGGATGTAAGCGTGTTCGCCTTTCCGCAAGCCAGTGGCTAAGAAGGTTGAGATGAACGCATCAGCTCGCGTTCCGGTATCAACTTCAAGTAAGATGACATAACCGCGGGGAATACCTCCGCCTAGGGCCGTGTCTAGGATTGGAAGACCAAGTGGTGTTTTGTCCGTCATGTTTTTCACTAAAAAAGTCGAAGACAATTCTCTGAGAAAAACGTTATGGTCTTCATCAGAAAGCCTTCAAAGAAGTAAGGTTAATTAAGTCACTTTCGCAAGGTCAGAATATAGCAAACAGCTTTGCTGGAGGCTACTAAAGCATGTCTAAACAGCATTTAAGATGTCCACTGTGTGGAAACACACAATTCAGAAAAGAAGAAGGCCGGATGGACAGTAAATGGGGCCTCACAAGCCACAAGATTACCCTCATGATTTGCGAACAGTGCCGATTCATCATGCAGTTTTCGAAAGGTCGATCTATCTTCGACTTCGACTAAGAATAATCCCGGCTATAATGCTCGGGATCCTCAACAATGTTGTAGCGATTTCCATCGGGGTCCTCGAATCCAGCCATAAAACCACCCCAAGGCATCTCTTCAGGGAGTAAATGAAAGCGGACTCCCCGCTCCTTCATTTTCTTATAAAATCCATCGATATCATTGGTTTCAAATGTAATACCCGTACTGCGTCCTATCTGATTCAATTGCCATTCATACATAATTGGATCCGCGTCGGGATTCGGTTCAACCAATGCAATTTTTGCCCGTTCGTCCTCTGGACCCAATTCTACCCAGCCAAACCGTGGAGCATGTAAAATTACAGGAAGTTCTAATACATCTCGGAAAAATGCAATTGCTTCTTCTTGGTTCGACACAAATACCCGAACCGTCCAGACCCGATAAATGCCGGTCTTTGAGTCTCTGTGTGTTGTCATAATCAATCACCTCAATGGCTCTATCGTTTCATGGTCATAACTGTTACTCCTTTTTTATTTAGAATTATCAAAACAACAGAAAGTTACACTATTCACAAAGGCTTTAATATACTAAGCACCGGATTGCCGGTGTCAACCCTCGCATGTTAGGAGGCTAATACATGGATTTTGAATTTTCGCAAGAAGAAGAGATGTTCCGAGAGACAGTTCGGGACTTTGCCCAAAAGGAAATCCGCCCGTATACACGGGAAATGGATGAAATGGGCAAAATGCCTAAGGGACTTATCAAGAAAATGGCGGATCTTGGTCTTCTGGGTATCACAATTCCGGAAAAATATGGTGGACCTGGGGGAAACTTCATGCTCGCCTGCATCGCAGCAGAAGAACTAGCACGAGCAGATTTGAGCATTGCTATTCCCGTTTTCTACTTAGTTGAAGCGAGCTGGGCCTACATATTCGCCCGGCATGGAACCGAAGAAGCCAAACAAGAAATTCTACCCAAGGTCGCAACAGGCGAATACTTCTTCGGCATCGCAACCACCGAACCAGGTGGAGGCAGCGATATTGTGGGTGCGACTAAGACCACGATTGCGGAGAAAGGCGACAAATACGTCGTGAACGGTGAAAAAGTCTATATTAGTGGTGTCCGCGAATCCACCACCGAGATGCAAGGACGCTACTTTGCCACCGGCTATCTAGACAAAACCGCCTCACCGAAACACCGGGGAATCTCCGCCTTCATTCTCCCCATAGAAAAGGGTACTCCAGGGTTAACTCCTACCCTCTTTGAAGACTGGGGCCGAATGGGCATCAGCACTGGCGGTTTCGCTATGGAAAACGTTGAGATTCCCAAGCACTGGCTCATCGGCGATCCCCAAAAGGGCTTTGTCTACTCAATGGAAGGCTTTTCTGCCGCCCGCGTAATCATCGGCGCTACCTGTATTGGTGCAGCTTTGGAAGGCTTAGAAATCGGAATGAACTATGTCCGTCAACGCAAAGTCTTCGGCAAAGAACTCGGCAAATATGAGGGCATCAGCTTCCCCCTCGCTGAATGGTATAGCAGACTCATGGGCGACCGCCTTGTCATGTACAAAGCCGCCTGGATTATGGACCAAATCTACGCTGGTAACACTAAATACAATCATTTCGATGTTGCACTCTGGACCGCTATGGCCAAACTTCGCGCACCCATCGATGCCTTCGCTATCCTCAACGAAGTTGCCGACTGGCATGGTGCCTTTGCCTATACTAAGGAATGTGAATTAGACTTAGGTATTCGTGGCGTTCGTAGTTATAGTATTGGTGCGGAAGGCGGCATGAATGTCATGCGCCTTATCATTGGTCGTGAGCTGCTTGGTAAAGAGTTTGTACCATACGATCGACCGAAATAGGGCTTGATGAGTGCAGCTTCTGCACTCACACCTTTCTTTCTTCGAATGGTGCAGTTGTGATTTTTTATTTGGGGAATACCTTCAACAGGTAGTAGCCTTGGAAAGCATACCAAAGTATTATTCCGTAGACAGCGACCTTTTGCGTGGCATTTCCACTTTCTATTAGTCTCTAATATGCCGGTAAAGAACTAGATGTCCTTTTGAATGGTTCTTCCTTGAAAGAAGTAATGCTGGCTTTTCCGTAGCATATAAGCAAGCAAATATTCTAACTGTGAGCAAGTTAGCAAGAATAAGAGAAAAACTGGGTTCTGGATTGTTCACTAATGAGTAAAAGATTCTTCTGTTGGATTCATCCACGGAATTTAGCAAGAATCCAAACTAAGGCTAAGGGACCGATAATCACAAGTTCAAGTTGTAACATCAAGAGAGTGTCGCCGACAACGATAGCCCCACCACCGTAGAATGCACCATACCAGACAAAGCACATATCCATAATTGTGAACAGGGCTGCGAGACCCCCTCCAAGATCGAAAATTCGACTAGTCCCTCTTTGTAATACGGAGAGAATCCGGTTAATATGTCGAGTAATAGCCTTCGAGGATGCCCTACCATTCTTTGAAGTTTTGAAATTACTTAGGTTCTGGTTTATTTGTTCTGTCATTGTGATCCGATTCCGTTTCTTGTAAACGCCACGAACCCATTTCCGTGGGATTCACCTCAACAAGTATCATTTTTACATATCAATTGATGGCAACAAAGTGGTGCAAAAAAACGAAAGAACGAGCGCACAAGCACTTTATTTTATACTGCGGGGTTCAAAAAAATAATCTGCGTTCTCTTTAATCTCCTTTTATTAATCTTTGATATTCAAGATTACAATTTACCTCTTTTTGAGAAGCGTTTTAGAATGCGATAAATGAGGCTGTTCTGCGTTAGATTTTAGATAGCCTAGTTCACGAGATGGAAAAAGTTACCGATGCTTACTTATCCAATGTGGCAAATTTTTCTTCGAGGAAATAGTCGCGTATATTTTTGAAGCGTTTGCTGGGATAGCCGAAAATCGGCTCAATGGATTCTGTAAAAGGTTGGTGTCCAACCTTTCTGGCAATAGGTTTGGAATCTCGTAGATGTTCTACCATGAACACGGTATAGATTTCAGGAGCTGTAGCTGAAACATATGCATACCAAAATTCAAGTGGGAAATGTTTACGTAGCCAGGCCACGACTTCGTGTGGGCTTGCTGTGTCCTCTTTCCAAAATATCCTGATTATGAAAAATGTGGCGCCTCCTGCATTTAGATTCCATAGGACTCGTGAATACATACAGGCTTGACGGGTGCGCTGATCACCAAACGATTGCTCATCAACTGCAATTTCCCATCCGGAGCCACTCTCACCGAAAAGTTTCAGAAGATTCTTTCGCACTCGTCGGGGAGTTAAGCCTGTGTTTCGAGCAATTTCAGAGAGAGGCATTCGGGCATCGGTTTTAAGTTCACGTAGAACTCTTAGATCATCAGCCGTGAGCTCACATCTACTCCCCTTCTCACAGATTACTGTATGGAGGTCAACCTGCTTAACACTAGATATTCCTCTGAGGAATTTTCCAAGTTCTGCCAAACCCATACTCCCCTGATAATCGGCAAAGCAAAGAACTGAGCCATCGGCGAGATAACTGCCAGTTCTAACCATCCTATTGGACCCAATTAAATCAAGAAGCTCATCAGATTGTGGTTGGATTTCTGGATAAATCCGGGCAACCAAATTATCTGCTTCTAACATAGCAAGGCTGGGATAAATAGTGAACCCGCAGATAACTCCGCTTTCAACTAACTTGTCAAATCGTTTTTTTATAGCGTTCACGGTAATGCCGAGTTGGGTAGCCAGATCTTGATAAGAGATTCTACAGTTATCAGCTAATTCAAGTAGAATCCCTTTATCAATCTCATCCAAATTAGGTCACCACTATCTTAACATGTGGATTATTATTTGGTTTGGTGAATAACTGTCTGTTTAATATGGGTTGATTGACTCAAAAATTATTTGTACAAAATCGCTAGTATGCTATTACAAAGTGGTTGATTTTTGTGGCAGTTTATATTTTTATGCGATAGTACTGTAAAGAATGTGGATTCAGACCTTTGAGATAAGGCATGTGTAAGCTAAAATGGTAGGATATCACCCAAACTACCTTCTATTTAGCTGTAAAAGGCAATGAGTGGTGTCGATGGATATCGTAGACAAGAACATAATCTTCGAGTTATCGGTTAATTACCGAGCTTCATATCAGGCGATTGCGAAGAAACTCAGCCTTTCGGTGAATGCGATTAAGAAGCGGATTCAGAAGCTGAATAGTGATGGAATCATTCGAGGGGGGCAGTTACTACCGACAAATGCAATGTTAGGTATGGAAGATTGGGTAGCAATCATCCGAACCCAGGATCCGATTCCATCCGATGCATTCCTAGACTCCTTAGGAGCACATAGATTGGTAGGTTCAGCGAGCATTTTGACCGATGGGAGTATTCTTTGTTTCGGAAGTTATGCCGGGGCTATGGGACTTCAAGAGATTGGTACGTTTTTACGGCAGATTCCAGGAGTAGAAGGAGTGGAATTCCATACGATACTCACTGAGCCGGGTAAACGTTGTGAGTTATCTAAATCAGATCTGAAGGTTCTTCGCTGTTTACATCAGGATGCACGAATGTCGATTAGTGATATGTCTAAACAGACGCGGTTAACGCCTCGTCGGATCCGAAAGATAATCGGCGAGTTAATTGGTGAGAATGGATCGGAACCAAATATCTATATTAATTGGGAGCCGAGGGGTGGGAGTCGACCTAGTGAGGTCTGTTTTAAAATTACTGTACAATGGAATTTGAATGCGGGAGGATATACGGCTTTTGTAATCATTATTCGACATGAAGAAGGAACACAACAAAGATCCAAAATTGTGAAGATTTTACAGGACTATTATCCGGTGAAATTTTGGTATGCATATGCGTCGGCGTTTGAGCCGGAGATTTTTTGTGTTTTTGTGGTTGAGCATATGCGCGAGGCGAGTGAGATTATCGAAACGATTCGACAGACATCTGAGGCTGTTTCTGCAAATGCTATCTATGGGTATCCGACAAGGGTGTTTCGGAGTCCAATTGATGATTACTTTGAACAGCTCTTCAAACAACTTGATGCCTGATGATGTTTCAAAGATCCCAGTCATATTTATTGAAGAAATAGGGATAGTAGTCATCGGGGTTGAGTTCTTTGAGGGTTTCACCGGTTTTTAACCAGATATTTGTCTGTGTTGTATAAGCGGCGGTGGTAACTTCAAGGACTGGAATTTCGTAGAGTGGGTCATCAGGTGATTTATTGAGCTGGAGTTCCCCAGGACCGATTTCGATGGGTCCATATTCAATTTGGTTTAGTAGGCGGATGAGACGTGGATTATCATCTACCGACACTCCGTCAAGGCCAGGAAAAGCTTTGATGAGAAAGTTAGGAGTTGAAGTAAATTTTTCGGGGAAGGGTGTTTGCATGGTGGCTTTGATTTCGATGATAGGGATCTCGTGGCGAATACAGAGACCATGAATTGAATTTCCTTTGCGTGTAAGGGTGATTTTATCAGCAATTTTTTTGGGAAATCCATAGACTTCGCGTCCTGCGGCCATGGCGAGGTCGTTGTCGACCGGCATTGCAAGGCAGTAGTTTCCGCGTTCATTGTTGTACTGAGCCTGAACAAAGAGTGCTGCCTCATTATAAGGTTGGATGAAATTAGGTCTTAGAAATTCGGCAACATAGGCCATTCCCAGCGAATCAGGTGTGGGTGTTAGAGGGGGAGGAATAATCCTTTTGAGGATAGCAGGGTCTGTTTTGAACATAACCATTACCATGTTTACATTACCCAGGAGGAAGCCCTTGGCAAACTTCTTTTTCCGTTTTTGAAGAGTGTCTTTGGATTGGACTAGGCTCATAATGGGCACCATTTGCATGTTTTCTTAGATTATCTATATAAGTTGTAATTTCAGAGGGCTTTCCTTGATTGCCGATGGTATTGGTATAAGAATATGCTTCCAAGAAGAATGATCAGGAGAACGACGGAGAAACCCAAGGTCTGTGTAGATAGTTGGATTTGTTCTTCGACTGAAAGGATTCCATATTGAAGAAAATTAGTTGTTGAGAGTTCACGTGTGCTTTTATGTGAGTAGATGGCGTGCTGAGATGGCAGGAGCTCATAGGTGTATTTGATTAAAATGCCCTCCGAGTAGTGGAAGTACCAATTTTGGGTACATTGTTGATAATCGTCGTCAATAGAAAACCAAGCTACTGATTGGATTCGCCAACAGAGAAAGGTGCCAAATGAAAGGGAAACATATTCAGAAGAAACAAGGTATGTACCTGAATATGTGGGGAGGTGGATAGTATCACCAATGTGCCATGTGGAGGTATCAACCCATAAAGGAGGTTGGAGAGGTGAATCCGCTACTGTTCCATCCACGTGGATGAGATTCCAAGATGATGTATTAAGATAGAGATGACCATGGAGGGAATTCTCGAGAGTCGATGAGAACTCGATGAACAGAATAGACTGACCACATTCAGGTGCTTCCTCGAGAATTGTGAATTGTTCATCCCAGTCTCCTTGAAAATCATCGGAAATATGATACTTGAGTATTAAGCCAACAGGATATGATGCAGAAACACATTGAATAAGAGAAAGATGAAATAACAGAAATGAAAATCCGAGGAGTACTGCAGTTATTTTTGTGGAACCTCTCATTGTAAAGCCTGCTAGTGTATTGAGTTTTGAGTCAAATAAGTTACTCTTAGGAGGTTATGTCGTTTTTTAGAGCATATTATTAGACAAACAAAACAAGGAGTTGTGAATGCATTCTTTCCATTGTCACGAATTCAGTAAGATATACGTCATATGAATTCCTTTGCAATCATTTTGGGAGATAATTTGCATTTTTGTCGCTCAAGGTTCATCGAAAAAAATCAGCCGGGTCTTCAGGATTTTCTTCCCCTCCATTTCGGCACTTCCCGGTCCGTTTGTGTGGGTGGCAATGGACCTTTTTGGACAACGGATTCGGAGTTTTATCCGGTTACCATGAAGACCCGGCTTCAGTCAGTGGTTATAATCCGTGTCACAGTTTGAGTGTCGATCCCTAGTAAGCATGATTAGCGTCGTGAAGTTACGATAGCAAAGTTAATTCGATCTCGGGGGGTGCCCTTGGGGTTTTTAGCGCCGGTCACAGCACGTTCGGCAACAGCCATTTTACCAATTTTCTTTTTCTGAGCCATTTCATTTCACCGTCCCGCTGATGCGAGACAATGATACCTAACTCTAGAATTGCATATTATTCGATGGGAGCCAATAAGTGCAAAAATCTAACAAAAAGAGGGAGAGTCTGCCAACATTTGCACTGAGGGGTGCAAAAAAAAGAATTTCACCATCACAAGATTTTAGAAGTGGATAAACCGGGCCCACAAAAGCTCCATAGTTGAAAAGTCAAAGGGTGAGTCCACCCGTTGCCGGATTGCTATTACGCCAATCCCCCAACAACGGAAAGGAGCACGAATGGAGGGTGTGTAGGCCCGATTGATAAGACTGCAAGGAGGTTCTGGGGATCGTTTCTTCACCATGGGGATTCCTCACAGTCTAGTGTCGGCTGAGAACCAGCATAACTGCATAGCGGGTTCGTGGCTTAGCTACTGGATGAGGGTTTCGGCAGCCAGCCACAGCACGCTCAGTTGCCGACATTTCTGCTAAATTCTTGCGCTTATGTTTGGATTCGACCATCTCAAATACCTCCAATTGTGGTGTTACCGGAATCCTGGGTAAGAATCCCAGCACAATTGAGAATATGCGTCTGTTTGATATTATTCGATGGGAGCTGAAAGGTACAAAAATACCGAGAAGTGATAAGGAAAAAGAGGTTTTTTGCATCAGAAGATGCAAAAAATCGTTAAAAGACAATAGTTTTCACGAAGATTTGCACCTCGCTCAACTAAATATTTAGGAGCCCGCTAAAGCTAAACCTTTTAAGGAATTTGAGTATTAGAAGCACAGGAGGGATAACCATGGGAACACCCTGGCAACCACCGCCTGTAGCTTGGACAAGCTGGGGCGAAGTCTTCATTCTCATAATGTTAATTATCATCTTGATATTTCTGATAATCACGTGGTTTAAACCACCGAAATCAAGCTAGCTTGTACACATTAAAGGATGATGAATATCCCGAGGAGGGATTTGTGATGCAAATGCCCTCCACCTCCTATTTTTTTGGTCAGCATATTATGTTATCCATTTCCGAGGATAACTACAAAGATATATTCTAGAGAAAGATTACAATATGAAGAATGAAGGGTTTCTGTTGATCGGGAATAAGGAAAGAAAAGCAATTGCCTTCGTTTTAATAATTATAATCGCGATGGTTCTATCACCAGCAGGTCTCCGTATCCAAATCCCTCAACTATTCTCTCAGAGGTACTTTGACACGGCCCAACCAAATATCACTGAAGTCAAGCTAGCTGAAACTAAGGATAGCCTATTCAGGAAATTACCCAATGGAAGCACATGGATTCCCCTCATTGGCGGATATCCTTCAGATTCTCCTCCCCAATCATATGTTACAGTAGCGCAACCAGCACAACTGCAAGTAAAAACCATTATTCCCGGAGTATGGGATTTTCCTGTCTTTGTGGGGAAACCCCCGCTCCCCTTTGATGAATTACAAATCCCATTTAGTGGATTTTTAACAGAAATAGGAAATCCTGAAGTGCCCGTCATCACCCGTCTAATTCAGGTCCCATACGGAACCAACATCCAGATCACCTCAATCAATTACGAGGAACATATTCAGTACAACACAGTTGTTAGACCACATCAGGGACCACATTTTGATCATCCTGATTTTAATCCCCCATCGTTCCAACAAAACCTCACAACCTATTTTCCTGGTTCGAGTTTATGGTTTCCTACAAGAGTAGCGTATCTTTCAGGGGGACAACACAATAATCCAATCATTATTCGAGGACATCGTGTGGTAGCTCTTAATATCCTACCCGTTCAATTCAATGGTCTGACTAATAGTTGCAAAATATTTTCAGAAATACGAATTGGTCTAAATTTTCAGAATACTCCAATTGCTCCAGTAGATACAAGACTTGTATCCCCAGCCTTTGAGACATTATTGGAGCACACTGTATTGAATTATCAGAGTATCTCCTTCCCTTCAGTTCCAATGCCGCTACGAAAATCGGAACCCGCACAAGCGGTAGAAGCTGCAGACTATCTCATTATTACGACCGACGAATTCAAGAATGCTGTTCAGGAGCTAGCTGATTGGAAGCAACAGAAAGGGTACCTTACAAAAATCACTACTGTTGAAGAAATATTCAAGCCAGGGAGTGATACTTACCAAGAAAAGGTTGACGACCTGACGGACTATATTAAATTCGCTTATGATAATTGGAATCCTGCTCCATCTTATGTGCTATTTGTGGGAGATTCCGATCACATCCCTCCACATTATGGGATGTGGCATGAAATGCATTTAGCAGGCATCGGGACGGACTTACCTTACTTCACCGTTGATGGCCCTGATTATGTCCCCGATATCCATTATGGTCGTCTATCTGTCGACTCGATCTCCGATGTTTTAACAATGAAGAACAAGATCATTGATTACGAAAAATCCCCACCAACTGATCCTAACTTTTACCGGACAATAACATCACTCGCTGGTAATGACTTCAGCCATTTTGATACGATGAACTATATCAATGAATATCTAACCAGTTTAGATATTGCGAAGAATACTTTCACAGAAACTGCTGTTGACGAAGTGAAGACGAAGATAGCTGCGGGAAATACCCTCGTTTATTATTACGGCCATGGGAATGCACAAAATTATTATAGCTTTTATGGAACTTCACCAGAATTTGACGGGTGGTGGGACCCAGCTTTTTATACAGAGGATTTTGTTGATGTTATGGTAGGGTATCATGAATGGCCCCTTGTCTTGAGCTTAGCGTGCAATACAGGATGGTTTGATGGAGAAACTGATAATGAATCAACAACACAACCATATTCAGGCTTTTACGAAGAAGGGTTTAACCCAAATGTTGATGCATTCTGTGAAGAGATCACTCGATTAGGCAACAATAAAGGGGCAATTGCCGCGATTGGTGCAACGCGGTTATCTGAATTACGATCAAACAAATTCTTTCTTACGGGTATGATTGATGCATTATGGGATGGCTTTGACGAAGAATATTCTGCGGGCGAGCGGTTGACCCTTGGCCAGATGATGTGGTTTGGCAAAATGATGTGTTTCAACGCCTTTACACAAGAGGCAATCCTTTCGCAATTGACCTTTGAAATGTATCATCTCTTTGGAGACCCCGAATTAGCTATCTATACTCAAAAACCGCAAGAGCTTGTGGTAAGCTATAATGATCAGATTGGATTTGGTGGTCCCCAGTCATTCTGGGTGACAGTAACCTCTCAAGATACTCAGCAACGAGTTCAATCAGCAAAAGTCTGTGTGCACGGAACCACTGTGCATGATGTGTTTTATACAAATAGAGAGGGAGTAGCAGAGTGTACTATTGTTCCATTGCAAAGTGAGGCGCTGACTATTACAGTGACTCATAAAGATTTCATCCCTTTTCAGGATGAAATAGTTGTATGCTCACAAAAAGCGTGGATAACTGCTACACCTGAAGATGGAGTGACTGGAACAGACATAGTTATACATGGAGAGAATTTCAATCCACAAGAAGAGGTGAAGATTGATTTCGGAGTTTTCAGAGAATTATATATATTTGATATTCAGACCTCATCTTTTGATGAGGTAATCTCTGTTCCTTTTGGGAGTGCGCCTCAAGAGACCATTGTTGCACATCAATCCGATCGGTGCGCAAGCGTTGCATTCGGTCGTTGGGATAATCGACCTGACTTAGTAATTTATTCTCAGTGGGATGAATCAACTTGGTATCTAAATCCTGCGGGATCCGGAAGCGATGCAAATCCTAGGTGGAATAATCCGTGTATCCGTGTAAAGAGCATTCTTTCACAAATTCCTGTGGGTACATTTGAATTGATTCCTCCCAGCCTTTATATGATTGAAGCTGATGTGCGTAATATTTCTCCGGAAGATGCGCATGGCACAACTGTGCTGTTTGAATGGAGCGGGTGGGGAATTGGGCAGAAAGAATGGACCAAAATAGCAGAATCAGGACCATTTAACGTCCCAGGAAATGGCATTACAACGTTCCTTGCACCCTTCCATATAACCGAAGAAATGGATGTATGCATCCGCGTAACAATAAATCACCCAGAGGATGCGAATCCTTATAACAACATTGGAGTCGAGAATTATGAGATTCTCTATATTGGTACTTTATTCCATAACACTGGAGAAGTTGATATTCCGTTATTCAGGGAAATTCCTCGTTTATCTTTAAATTGGAGCACCGAAAAAGACATCGATACAGAATGGATAGCTGTCATTACGCGACCGCCAGATTCTGAAGGCCCATCCGTTTTTGGAGACCACCCAGCCTTGGAATTTATTACACCTGGAGCCATTACTGCTTCGAATTTCCAGCGAACATATGTAATTACAGGCTATGAGGAGGGGATTATAATTAGTGGTGTTGAAATCACTATATTCAGATCGAGTGAGATACCGATTGACCCTGTTTATTATATTTGGAACCTCATTGTGTTGAATCTGCCATCCATATTCCTGTTACTTATTGTAATCGTTATCCTAATTGTGATTTCAGTACGCTTGATTCGTCGAAGGCGAGAAAAGCAGAGAAACCAACGAAATGTTGATAGGTAGGTAAAGCTGCTGACAAGCTAATTGCTCTTAGAATACAGAGGTAATGAATGAGAAGGGTTTTCCTGCAAAATCAGAGAAGCTGATCGAGTTGGGAAAGGATTTCAGCTGCTTTTCCGGATAAGTGAATATCAACGGCAGATGTGAGAAGGGTTTCCTCAATGTTAATTTCAAGAATGCATCCACCTTGACGTTTAACGAGAAAGGGAAATGAGGCAGCGGGCTGAACCAAGGCGGAGGTACCGATTACTAAAATAGCATCTGCGTTGTGAAGTTCCGTGTATACTTGAATCATGATTTGGGATGGCAGACTTTCACCGAACCAGACCACATCAGGGCGGAGGTTCACTTTACATTTGGGACAGCGGGGAAGGCTTTGGGCAGGTTGTGTAATCTGAGCATGATAGGAGCATTGGGTGCATTTGAGTGACCAGATATTACCGTGGACTTCAAGTACCTTGGTTGAGCCTGCTTTTCGGTGGAGACCATCAACGTTTTGGGTAATCAGTGATTTGAGAATTTGATTTTTTTCCCATTTCACTAGTGTGTAGTGGGCGGGATTGGGGTTACATTGCGCTATTAGGTTTTGACGCCAAGCATACCATTCCCAAACAAGTTCGGGATTCCGGTTGAAAGCCTGGGGGGTGGCAAGGTCCATCACGTTATAGTGTTTCCAAAGACCGTCTTTTCCTCGGAAGGTGGGGACATTGGATTCCTGGGAAATACCGGCACCTGTAAGGGCAACAAGGTGTTTTGCGGTTCGTATCAGTTCTGCAGCTTTGGCACGGTTGTCCATAGGGTGATTCCTCAAGTGAGTTGGATACTTTGAGAGTGACCATTCGTCATCAATCGACTGAGGGTATGTTTATTGCAGGGATTTATTTACTCGTCGCAGATATAACTGATAACTAAGCGCTTCTAAATCCGCTTCCAGACTAAAATAGCGGAGGACCCTTTATGGCTGAATCAATACGGCGTATATCAAAAAGACAGGCGATAATTGTCATTTTACCGAATATTCTCTACTTTGTGATAGTTGCTATCGCGATTCTCTTGACTTGGTATCTCCCGCAGATTCCATGGCAATTGCTTCCTGGAGCTAGTCTGTTGAATCCGTGGCGGCTTATTGAGTTATTAGGTGGGATGATTCTACTTATTTTTGCGATTATGTTTATTGTGTGGGGAGTAATATCTCTGGGCTGGGATCGGGCACAAGGTGGTGAGATTGGTCTTAGTAGGCGTACTTCAACGCTTGTGACCGAGGGAGCATATTCTTATTGCCGTCATCCCCAGACATTAGGCTTTATTCTAGCAACTCCAGCATTTGCTTTAATGTTTGACTTTGTACCCTTTCTGATTATTGCCATTCTCTTTACACCCCTTCAACTCGCCTTACTTGGGTATGAGGAAGTTGAACTGTTACGACGCTTTGGCGATACATATGGTACATACCGAGAAGCGGTACCCTTCATTATTCCCCGTGGAAAGCGGATACTCCCAAAAGTATGATCAATGGGATTCTAAAAATAAGTAAGGTCTCGAAACTGACTGTGAACCTTTGAGGCAGTGTATATTCAATTAATCTGTCACATTCATTGAAAGCGCCTTTGGCGAATGAAAATCCAGAGTGTTATCGCGACTACTACTAAAATGCCGAGTACGAGTACTAATGGGGCTAGCCAGGGATTGAAAAGGGCAGGTGGAACAAGGCTTATTGTGACCTCAATTAGATTGCTCCAGGGACCAAAGAGAGGAGTGTGGTCTCGAGCGCGGAGTCGGAAATAGTATGTTCCAGGTGGATGATTTGAAAGAACAAGGTTCGTGGTATTAACGTTCCAGGTTCTGTCAGGGATGTTAAAGAACGGTGTTGAATCCATTTGTAACTCATAGCCATCGATGGTGCTATTAGGATCAAAGGCTTGAGTCCAGGAAAGGATGAGAGAGCCGTATGGGTTGAGGAAGGTGGGTTCGAATAATTCCACTGGACCAGGACTCACCTCACCATCTGCCCCATACTTCACGAAAAAACCATTAGTTAATGGAGTAAGCCAGCCACGTGTAGACCCAGCGAAATAGTAGCCATCATCGCTAGGAGCATATCCATAAGGTTGGCAATTCCCAGCTCCACCCCATGCACGTTTCCAATTGAGTTCCCCCGTAGCATTAAAATTAAGAAGATTGACCTGATATCCCGCAGCAGGGTCCCCATATTTACTCCCAACATAGGTCGTATCCTCACTAGCGGAGAGTCCGATTCCTTCATGATCTAATCCAGTAGTATCAATCACTTCCCATAACAAGCTGTTTGTGCTGTTGTATTTCCGTAGAAACAATGCCCCCGATGAGATAGGGCTGAAAGAATTAGTAGAACCGGTAACATATACACTGGTATCATTTACAGTCACAGCACGGGCAAGATCTTTTTGTAAACCACCCCAGGTACTGTTCCACATCTGGACACCGGTGAAGGAGTATTTGGCAAGAAAGGCATTATTCGATGTCCCATCCAATGTAGGTCCAAAATCACCTACAAGATATACTCCATCTGACCCAACTGCAACTCCGTATGCTTGGTCAACAGCGGCCATATCCCAAACTTCTGACCAAAGCTCATTTCCATTAAAATCAAATTTCGCAATTAATGCATCACCATCTGTACCTGTTCTCCATAAGATACCGCCAACATAAACTCCATCACTTCCAATCCCAATGCATGTAAACTCTTCAGTGTAGAAATTTCCAAATGAGATGTTCCAGAGTTGATTCCCCTCGAAATCTAATTTAATAAGCAGCCCATTGGTGCCGTAGGGACCAGTCGTTGTTTCCCCTGCTAGATAAAGTGCATCTACCGATAGTGCGAGAGCATATGGAACTTCATCGTATGAGGGAGCAGAGTTATCGTGTGAGGTAGCCCAACTTTTATTCCAAAGGAGTTCTCCTTCATTTGTGTATTTCAGAAGAATGATATTATTATCGAAGATATCAATCATTGCCGGTCCTGCATTACATATCGTCCCCGCGATAAAGACCGCACTAGCGGTAGTTGCAATGGCAGTAAACCCATAATAGTAATTGGGGTGCATCCACAGCACACTCCAAGGATCACCGAGGGCGAGAGGTGTTGCCTTAATCTTGAGAGGTGTTTGAGCAGTGAAAAAGGGCGAAGTTGCTAGTCCAACCATGAGTATTGAAGTAACGAGGAACAATGCTCCACGTGTTTTCATGGATATCAGGACCTTCTCTATGTGATGGTTAATCCAATGTTTCGAGTATTTGAGCCTTCGTTTCAGGGCATATTCTTCCGGTTACAGGGATTTGAGCGCTTTGCGGATTTCGGTTGCTTGTTTTTGCATTTCTTCAAGTGGTGGTGTTGTTCCATAATCGGGTCCAGTCTGGAGACGCAGCCCATCCCCTTCGAATCGGGGTATAACGTGGATGTGAATATGGGGGACTTCTTGGAATGCGGCTTTCCCATCTGCAAGCCAGACGTTGATTCCTTCACATCGAATTCCAGATTTGCGGAGCGCAGCAGCGATACGTCCTGCGACTTGGAATAAGCGACCACCAAGTTTTAAATCAAGTTCTTTTAAACTTGCAGAATGTTCCTTTGGAATGACCAGTGTGTGACCGGGATTGATTGGACGGATGTCAAGAAAAGCGAGAATCTCATCATCCTCATAGACAATGTTTGCAGGAAGCTGTTTTGCGGCGATTTTACAAAAGGCACAATCAGCAGATGATTTACTCATGATTGTGATTTGGAGTTTCCCTTTCATAAATGTCTATGCTTCAAGCAGTGAAACAGAATTTTCTCCTGTTTTTCTAGGTGTGTGTTTCTGCGAAAGCTATTTGTGGAATCTCACCTGACTGAGTGCAAGATTCAGTTTATGCGGTGTTGATATGAAGGGCTGGACTGGACAGTTATTACGCGTTAACCTCACGAATAAGAAGGCTACTACAGAAGCATATCCGAAAGAGCTGGCTTTGCAGTTTGTAGGTGGCCGAGGATTTGCCATCAAAACCTTATGGGACGAGGTTCCACATGGAACAGAACCACTTTCACCAGGGAATAAATTCATTGCCGCAGTGGGACCACTTTCAGGCCTTTCGATGCCAAATGTGGGAAAGACCGTAGTCGCGTCCAAAAGCCCGTTAACGGGCATTTATGGCGACGGAAACTTGGGATCGCATTTTGGTTCCCAACTCCGGCGATCAGGCTATGACTTTGTCATAATCGAAGGAAAGGCCGAGAACCCCTCCTATATTCTGATCGAAGATGCTGAAGTAAGTATTCTCGATGCTGATTCATTGTGGGGAAAGGGAGCTTTTGAAGCCGAACAAAAGCTTGAGGATGAACATGGAAAGAATATCGGGACTTTGATGATTGGTCAGGGTGGGGAGAATCTGGTGAAATATGCAGTGGTACGTTCAATGATGGGACGGGCTGGAGGACGTCCTGGGATAGGAGCTGTAATGGGTTCCAAGAACTTGAAAGCCCTAGTGGCGAAAGGTACTTCGAGCCCAGAGATTGCGGACCCCCAAACTTTTCGTCAACTTGGCCGTGACGGCTTCAAAGACATTCGTGAGAAGCCAAGTTACGACCACTGGATGACCCAAGGGACGATGCTGATTCACACGTGGTGTCAAGAATATAGTGTTCTTCCCAGTTACAACTTCAAAGAAGGACAGTTTGAACATGCCGAAGCCCTGAACGGAGACACTCTGGAGAAAATGAAAGAGAACACCCATGGCTGCCCTCATTGTACCATGCAGTGTGGCCACTGTATCAAAGATTCGGAGGGCAAGTCGGCTGAACTGGATTATGAGAATGTTGCGCTTCTAGGATCAAATATTGGTATGCGTGACTTACGTGAAGTAGCTACGTTAAATCGATTAGCAGATGAATATGGGCTTGATACGATTTCTTTAGGAAACACCATTGGCTTTGCAATGGAGGCTTCTGAAAAGGGAATTCTGGATGAGAAGTTAGATTGGGGCGATTTTCACGCTACAAAACAGCTAATCTCAGATATTGCTTTTCGGAGAGGCAATTTAGGTCAGAAACTCGCGGAAGGCACACGCGCCTTTGCCAAGCAATTAGGAAAGAACAGCATTGATTTTGCCATGCAGATTAAGGGCTTAGAAATCTCAGGTTATGATTGTCATGCCGCACCTGGTATGGCCTTGGCGTTTGGGGTGTGTTCAATTGGAGCACATCATAAAGAGAGTTGGATTATCACCTATGAAGTAGATATGGGTCGCGAATCTTATGATGAAAGCAAAGTGGATAAGGTCATTGAACTTCAACGAATTCGTGGTGGACTGTTTGAACAACTTGTAGGATGCCGTTTCCCCTGGATTGAAATAGGATTCGACCTGGAATGGTATCCTAAGTATTTTGTTGCCGCTACAGGTCTGAAATGGACCCTGGATGACTTTTGGACCCTAGCGGATCGCGTCTATTCATTAGTGCGGGCCTATGGTGTACGCGAACAAAATGGTGACTGGGAACGATCAATGGACTATCCCCCCGCTCGTTGGTTTAAGGATCCTCTAACATGTGGTCCGTTATCAGGTACCAAATTAGACATGGCGGGGTATGAAAAGATGCTCTCCTGGTATTATCAAAAACGTGGTTGGGATGCACGCGGGATCCCAACCAAAAGCCGACTGACTGAACAAGGACTAGAATGGGTTATTCCTGAGCTTGAGAAAGTTACCAAATTAAGTTGATTGCACACAGAAGTAATGATACATCTAGCTCGTTTCATCTGTAAAACGAATCTGAAAAACACACTGGGGATCGCCTTGTAGGCGTCCGGCGATTTGAGTTACACGGGCAATGAAAGGAACCTTAAGATTCTCAATCCAGCTTTGAAGAAGCCCTTCAAGCATCCCCGAGACGATCTCACAATATCGTAAGTCCATTTCCGCTTCGAAAGTATCCTGAGAGCAGATGGGACAGGACTCTGTTCGAAGAAGGAGCGTTCTATCGTCGGTGAATTCCATCGAGTCCGGTAGATTTCCGGTGGCAAGTTCCCAATTCCGAGCAAGGTATTCGTCGACCCGATTTAGAAAAAGATCTGGAGAATTGGGAAAGAATTCCTTCTGTGACTCTCCATAACGACTTACTAGCCCCATTAATAGGGGAGTAGCCATCGTCTTTCCAAGAGAGTGAAGTGCCGCCTCAATAGCTGTAGGATTACCTGCGTGCTCAACGGATAATGCCTCTACAAGTCGGAGATATATAATAGGGATAAGCGGTCCGGAAAAGAGTGGAAGTTTTTTGGGCGGAGTAACTTCTTCAGAGGTCATATTGAGGTCTTCCTTGTTCAGTTCACTTTCTATCTTGGGTGCTAATCGTCGTCTTCAGGTTCTGTTGATTCTTCCTTAATTTCTTCCTTTGATGTAGATTTGGTTGATTTTTCTTTAATAGCAGCTTTTTCACGTTCTCGACGAGAAGACTTAGCTGGTACGCGTTCACGGAGCTTGCGTTCAGCTTCTGCTAGCGGACCGGTGGGAATAGTCGCAGGTAATGTAGGGGCTTGTCCAGTCTTTTCAGCGATTTCTACTGATTTCTCAGCCCAAAGTACTTGAGCAGGATGGACACCAGCTACTCGCCAGTAAAAGAAGCGATCCCACAACTTCTCTTCGATGGAAAGGACCCCTGCTGAAAGAGAAACGAGGTTCAATCCAAGTCGGTTGAATGCTTTTGCAACAATTTGGCGTACCTCGTCACGAATTTCTGCCTCATCACGTAATGCGCTCATGAATTCATGTTCAGAAAATTTGTCACGCATCACATTATCGATCAACGTCTTAAGGTATTCAACGAGTTCTTGTGAATTCATAGGAATGCGTTGTTCATGAAGCATTTCAATGAGTTCACGAGCATTGTCCACCACGAAGGCGAAAAGAAGCCCATACGGTTCCTGAAGGCGAACTGATCTTTGATAAATGGTTTTTGCTTCCTTACCCACACCTGACTTCACTGGGATATCAAATTCTTCTCGTCGCCACGATTTCCCGGTCCAAGTAAGACGTGCTAAATCGGATGTTTGGGTCACTCCGGTATTCGCATAGACATGTACGCGGCCTGTGTAAATGTAAACAATGTTGGCTTTGAAGCCCTGACCGCGCCAACCTGTCTTAATCAAAGGTGATGGAAAGGTCTCTATCGAATAGGGTGTTTCACTCGGTTCCCAGACTTCATAGACTTTGAATTCGCGATTACCATTGTTGAATTCTTCGCCATACGCACAACAAAGCCAGTCAGGGGGGACAAAGATTTTTGCATCCTTTTCAAGGATCTCGATTTGTTCCATATCCCGTTCCAAATCCGGTGGATGATAGATAAACATAGGTAACCTGGAATCAGATTCTTGAATCTCTGTGCCAGAGAGAAGTTTTCGTGTGATGGTTTTCCCAGTAGAAAATCCACCAAACGCTGCGAGACGTGTGAGCCGTCGGATGGCCCGGATTGCTTGAGCGCCCCGATCCTTGTGGGGTGCTTGAATCATTTGTGTCCAATAATTTTGGCTACCAACATCACCGATTGGGATACTGGGATGTGGTCCCAAGTGGGGGTCAGATGCCATTAAACAGACAGTTTTTGCCACGATGAAAGCCTCCTTCTCATATGTGCGAATACGTCTAACTTCAAATAACTATTGGTGGAAGGTTAAAATCCAGTGATTTCATAGCGGTCTCCGAGACGCTCCGCTTTTGCCTCTTCTTTAGTTCGCCATTCTTCAATGAATTGCAGGGTTTTCTGTTGTATTGTTGTGTTTGTTGAGTGAGCAATCCAGTCCAGTGAAATGTGAACATGATCCCCGCGAAGAGCAATGGTTCGTGCAACTGCATCATAATATCCGCCTTGTCCCTTTTTCCCGAGAAAAGATACGAAAGCAGTAAACCGAGATTGTGCTTTTTTCTTGTAGCTATGAAGCATACTTTCGGGTACCGCAGTCATTTGTTGATTGATACGCTTACCGATAAGATCATAAATGGCTTTTTCAGTTGTTGCTTCGTGTTTGACCCCACTTTCTAATAAAGTGAAAAAGTCGATAGGGCCAGTGAAGCAGTTCTTGAAGAAATCATGGCTCGTGCGCTGAAAATCCAACAGTTCTCCTGTGGCTTTGATGTACACTACTTCTTGTACTCCATCGGAGCGTTCAATTACTAGATTCATGTGTTTTTTCCATTTGAAATAGCTCTCGGGATGTTCTTGAAGTTCGGGAAGATAAACCAAGGGAACATTAAAAAAGACTTTGCTGTGTTTCAAGGCTTTTTCGAGTTCGCCTTTATAGGCCTCAGTTGGGGGAAGACCCTCAACTTCCGCAACAAACGCTGCCCGGTAGGTAGTTAAAATGAAATGACCATCTTGGCCTTTCACCATTATGGGTTCACCACCAGCCCGGACACCTTTGGCAATCTTTGCTTTCGCTACGAGGAGTAAGGTTTCGTCGGCTTTGGGGAGGATGCTCTTTGCGATGGTTAATTTTTCGGTTGGTTCGAGTTCCCAGGTCAATGCAATTATCCTTCTTTTCTTTGATTTATTGTTGCCATCTTCATTATTTGATTATTGTCCAAGAAACCGATTAGCAAATTGCGTGAACCGATCTAAGGTTACTTGGGTGATGCTTGGTTGTGTTGAGGTAATGGCTTCTTGGAAATTTGACATATTTACTTGTGAAGCCTCCATATTATTGCGAAGGACAGCTAGGACGGCTTTACGACAGACATTCTGGATATCTGCACCAGAGAATCCTTCAGTCGCAGAGGCGAGTTCATCGATTTTAACATCTTCAGCAAGGGGCATATTTCGAGTATGGACTGCAAAAATTGCCTGTCGTGCCTTTTGATTTGGAGGAGGAGTGAACACGAAAATGTCGAAGCGACCTGGTCGAAGTAGTGCATCATCAATCATGTCTGGGCGATTTGTGGCGGCCAGCACGACGACGCTTTCAAGTTCTTCCATTCCATCCATTTCGACTAATAATTGATTTACAATACGTTCACTTACCCGGCTATCAAAGCCGGATCCACGGCGTGGAGCAATATTATCGAGTTCATCGATGAATAGTATCGAAGGGGCTGTTTGTCGGGCTCGACGAAAAATCTCCGCAATGATTTTTTCCGATTCACCGACCCATTTGCTCATAACTTCAGCACCGCGAATACTAATGAAATTCGCCTGGCTTTCAGTCGCCACCGCCTTCGCTAAGAGAGTCTTTCCAGTTCCTGGAGGACCGAAAAGTAAAACTCCCTTTGAAGGTGTGATATTGAATCGGGTAAACACATCAGGACGAGTTATCGGTAATTCAACCGCTTCCCGTAATGCTTGTTTAGCAGATTCCATGCCTCCAACATCATCCCAATGAACCATCGGAATTTCAACTGCAATCTCTCGAAGCGCAGAGGGCTCAACGAGTTGACGAGCAGTTTTGAAATCATTATCGGTAACGACAATCTGATTGATAATATCAGGGGGGATTTGCATGTGTTTTTCTTCGATTTTTGGAAGCACGCGTCGTAGGGCTCCTAAGGCTGCTTCTTTTACTAAAAACGCCAGGTCCGAGCCCACAAATCCGTGAGTCCCTTGGGCTATTTCTAATAAGTTAACAGACTCGTCTAGGGGAACACCCCGTGTATGAACGCGAAGAATATCATGACGCCCGCGAGTATCTGGTACTGCGATGTGAATTTCACGGTCAAACCGACCCGGTCGTCGCAGCGCTGGATCAACCGCGTCTAACCTGTTTGTCGCTGCAATTACAAAGACTTGATCCCGATCCTGAAGTCCATCCATGAGAGTTAATAGTTGAGCGACAATCCGGCTTTCCATTCCTCCGGATTCGCGTCGTGCTGCAATAGCATCGATTTCATCGATGAAGATGATTGCAGGTTTATTCTTTTCCGCTTCTTGAAAGGCATCACGGAGGAATTTTTCGGATTCGCCGTAATATTGACTGACAATTTCGGGACCATTAATAGCCCGAAAGAAGGCTTCACTTTCTGTTGCGACAGTTCTAGCCAGAAGAGTTTTTCCACACCCTGGAGGGCCATGGAGAAGCACACCCCGGGGAGGTTCAATTTTTAATCGTGCATAGAGCTCAGGGTGACGAATTGGGAGTTCCACAATCTCTCGAATTCGTGAAATCACATCATCTAACCCACCTACATCATCGTAGGTAGCTGTTGGAATGGATGGTGTTTCTTCATGAGCTTGTTTTCGAAGCTCAAGCGTGGTATTTGCATTGACAAGAACATTGCCTACCGGCACTGTCTTTGCAACGTAAAACTTTGCTTCACCCAAGGCAAATGCAGCTCTTCCCACAGCAATAATGATATCTTTCTTGATTGGCTTATCTAACAAATTGGTTTTCAAAAGTGAGGTAGCTAATTCCTCGCGAT
Organism: archaeon; assembly: GCA_016550425.1. Next base: position 5,477 of record JABXGS010000074.1, on the reverse strand, counting down.
ATTCAATCTCTTCGCCCTTGAGTGGCGTCAAGACAACACTCCTTGCAGGCTGTGCTTCAATTCCATGAATTGTGACTATATCCCCGATTCGAACTCCAGCATTCAATCGAGTTAATCCGTCCATTTTGATGACAGTCTTATTCTGGATAGTGGAATCGCGGACTGCAAGCGCACACACGCTTTTTTTCCCTGTAATCTCAACGAGTGAACCATCTGCTAGCTGTAATTGGTCTAGTACAGCAGGGTCAAGGCGTACTGTAAATCGACCCACGTCCACTGCACTCGCCTCTGCAACACGAACCGATGTAACACTCAGATTAGCCACACTCCAACAGTGAATTGGATAGGGGAGTATTTGGTATTACCCACGCGAGTAGCATATTTAACTCCGGCGCCTGATAGGTGAATATGGGTCGAAAGCCTATGACCACCACAAAGCAGCCTTCCATCCTTTTTTCCACAGCACATAATGAAGAACTTGCCCCTAATGAACCTGAACTCGCCCATCTAATTAAATTACTTGAAGCCAATGGAATGATACCAGTAACCCAAAAGACACTCCTATCAGAGGAAGATCTTTCAAAGGCTCATGTCGTTGTACTGGGAAATCCTTTTGATTCCTTGCTTCAGGAACAGGAGATCAAAACGATAATGTCTTTTGTTGAATCTGGTGGCGGCTTACTACTAATGAGTGGCGGCACAATATTTGGGAAGGGAGGAGATGTCGCACGGAATACAAATCTCAATGAGCTCGCGGTCCACTTTGGATTCAAATTTGCTGATAGAGCACTCGAAAAATCTGCAGATACACCAGAAGAACTTTTCACAGCTGTTCCTGCTGGCAAACACCCTGCCTTGGCAGGAATTGATCAAGTGTATTTAACATCTGGCGTCAGTCTGCTGGCTGAAGATACAAACATCCATTTGCTCCGTATAGCCAATGTCCCAGGAACGCCCACAATCGCAATTGCTACTGAAAAAAAGGAGGGCCGTGTAATCGGCTTTGGAGGAGGAGCCTTCTTTTTCAATCATTATATTGACGCTAATAACCACGAAGAGTTCATTGTACAGTTATTTCGATGGCTGGCAGGGGTACCAACAGAGTCCTCGGTTCAAAAGCTCACAATGTCCTTAAGTACTATAGAGGAATCAACAACCAGATCTATTGCTGATCTTCGACAACAGCTCAATAGGATTGAAGAAGAGCTTGCAGGTCTCAAAGAAGTAATTAATACTAGTGTTAAAGAAATGGAAAAACTTGTGCGACAGTTCAAAGAAGAAACGAAGGAGAGCTAACCTGTATAGGAAACTAGTTGTTCGATCATAATCCTTCGTTCCAATTCTACAGCGCCTTGATTTTGGAGGGTGAAGTAATCAAGCATCACTTGAAAAACTGGTTGGTTAAGCGTTTGAGCAAGGTCTTCGATGGATCGCTGGCCATCAACAAGATCTAATAAGGGATGGAATTGTTCGGCGATTTGGTTTTTCGGCATCGTGTGTACGCGTACCGGAACATATCGTTCGGAGACTGCAAAAGGACGAAAGAGTAAATCGATTTGTGGTGCAATATCTCGAAAATGGCCTAAATCACCAAGCCAGTTCTCTAAGACCTCGCTGTGCTCTCGCTCCATAATATTGATGAGGGCACGCATACGTTCGCGAATAGCAGCCAAATCATGGGTCGAAAATACTGCGACATAAATGTTCTTACCATATTCTAAGAGTATCTTGACATCTTCTCGGTCAATAACGCGTAAGCGTCCATCTTCGCGTTCTAATGCATGTAATTGTTGCCCAGTTTCCGAGATGCGACCAACCAAGTCAGATAAAAACATACTCACTGCCGAGAGAAAGCCAGTCACAAGATCTGGCTCCATATTCTCAATTTGAAAGTCTTTTTGGAGCAAGGTTCGACCATCACGATAGACGACATAAAGACTATACAAATGAGCCATTCACAGTCAACCTTCATTTCATTGATTGCCCGGAGACGGTAAAAGGTTTGCGAGAACTCATCGAACTCGCTGTGCAATTCGATGGATTTCGCTAATAATTTCTACTGGAGAGGTCAGTTCCTCACCAAGATAAGTTCGACCTCCAGTAATATAAGCCATATAAAAGGCAAGAAAAGGTATGAGTTTGTCCTCAGTGATTCCAACTTCAATATAATTGGAAATATCAAGTTCCTGAGCTCGTTTCCGTACCCAATCTAAGATGACATCATGGTGTTGTTTCTGTTTTATTGGAAAGAATTCGTGGTGAAGGTTGATTGTCACTAGAGGGATGTGGTCTTTACCAAGTAAGTGACATTGATGGAGAACATCTGCAATCGCTTCTGGTAATCCGATATCTGGAGTATCAGAATTAACCAATTGGATATTTGGTAGAAAATCGCTGAACACGACCACGATGGGAAGGGTACCAGGATTTCGTCGACGTTCACGTTTAATTGTCTCACGAGCCCGTTTTAATCCAGCTGCGAGAGGAGTATAACCAGATAATCGAAGAGTCATGAATTTGGCAACTAGTCTCGTCCAGTTGGTTGTGGGGGCTTGTACTTCTATAGCTCCCCAGTCTTTCAATGCAATGAGTCCAACACGATCCCGAGTTCCCTCTAGGCAAGTTTTGAAGGCAATTAGTGAGAGTTGAAGTTTATCAAAGCTTTTGAGCATTGAGATGCTCAAATCGACCACAAAGATGATTGTGAGGGGGGTCCAGCTCTGAAAACGTTTTTCACGAACATCAGGAGATTGAATGTGAATTCGAGGTTTTTGTGTAATTTGGGGATCTGTATGCAGGGCTGCGGCTTTGATAGTTGCAGGAATATGAATGTTGTGTGGAGAACCTTTTGGGAGGCCAGAACCGAGAAGTACTCCACCTTCTGCTTGTCTCGAATGGATTGATCCTGCACGTCGTCCGACTTGTCGAATTGACCATTTGGGGGCTCGTTGGCGTCCAAAATAGCGGGGTTCAAGAAAATCTTTGAAATCAAAGAGCGGTTTACCTTCATCCATTCTGATAAGCGAAGAAGACACTACAGGTGTTCCGGAACTAGTTGGGGGTTGTGATGGTTGGTCTGCTTTGGGTGGAGTAGTGCTAGTCGTGGGCGGTGCGGTGGATTCTCCCCGATGTTTGGCACGGCGATATTTTCCCCTGAAATCAGGCGATTGATCTCCCTGTGCAAGTGCGGGCATAACGGAACCGGCTCGTTTTTGATAGCGATATAACCGTTCTAATAGAACAATTAATCCTGCTGAGATGACTCCCCCAATAATGAAATTAATTGGAAAAGGGAGTGGAAGGACAAGTCCAATAGCAGCTGCAATCACCATGAAGAAACATACAAATCCAGTGTACGAGCAGCGTCCGGCAGCGCCCCTCCTAGGGGGGTTTCCGAAAAAACGCTCGCCATCCTGACTACTATCCAATGGATGGTGTTGTTTGAATTTGTTGGTAAGTTTTTCATGTGTATCTTTTGTAAATGGATCTTTGTCCTTGGAACGAGGTGTTTGGGTCTTGACCTTTTTTCTCGCTTCTTTCATAACATTTTGAATTTCGTCGCCTGAAGGTGGTTCAAGAATTCCTCGTTGGCGTGTGCGATGGCTAAGAGCTAGTGGAGCGATGATTTCGACATCTTCAGCAGAAACCGTGGTTCGTCCGTCGAAGGCAGCAAAAGCCATTGCGGTTTTAGCAATCACGATATCGGGACGGGCTCCATCTACTTGGAGCTGAGTAGTTAAGTGAGCAATGATTTGCATGATGTCATCAGAGATTTCCACAGTTTTCATTCGTTCACGGGCTGTAGAAATTTCTTCTCGTAACTTTTCTTCTTTTGGTGCCCATTTCTCTTGGAGGGATTGAGGATTCTGTTCAAAATCGATGTTTAATTTGATAATTTGAACGCGTTCTTCAGTGGAGAACGGACGTTGGAGGGCTACATGGAGTGGAAACCGATCGAGAAGTTGTGGTCGGAGTTCACCTTCTTCAGGGTTCATAGAACCAATAAAAATGAAACGAGCAGGATGACTCACAGAGATTCCTTCTCTTTCAACAACGTTGATGCCTGTGGCTGCAGCGTCAAGAAGAGAGTCAACAATATGATCAGGGAGAAGATTAACTTCGTCAACGTAGAGGATATTCTGGTTGGCATCTGCAAGAATTCCTGGTCGTAGTGCAGCCTCCCCTTCACGAATAGCTCTTTCAACATCTAAGCTACCAACTACCCGATCCTCCGTGGCGCTGAGGGGGAGATTTACTACGCGCATTTTTTGCATTATGGTGTCTAATTTCTTGGTCTTTCTGAGTTTTTCACTACATGCTGAACAAAGCCCGATTGTATCATCAGGGGCACACCGAAATTGACAGCCTTTAACAACAGGAATCTCTGGCAGAAGCGCCGCGAGTGAACGAACGACTGTAGTTTTTCCAGTTCCCTTCGGACCTGTAATTAGAAGTCCACCAATGCTGGGGTTAATTGCATTGAGTATTAGAGCAAGTTTGAGCTCCTCATGGTTAACGAATGCAGTGAAAGGAAGGACATTTCGTCTCACGGTTTTCGCTTCAGGGACCAAATAATGAACCTCTACAATTTCTCTCTGCATTCAGCTTATAGAACTTTGGGAAGATGCACCACCAAGGCTGAAATATACGTTGTCAAGAAATGCGTTATTCGGGCAAAAGCTTTAGTCTGGGTGAATACTCCTTGTAGGTATGACCAGTAAGGTGCCAAAGGATCTTCGAAGTGGGCTTATCGCTGCCTATAAGGCGGCGCGTAATCATCTCCAATATATTGTCTCTGATTTAACGTCAGAACAGGCAGGAAAAGAACCGGTTCCTGAATCACGCACGATTCTCTATTATTTGACACATATTGCAAATTCTGAACTCTATTGGCTCTCGGCATCGGGGCGAAAGGTCATAGTGTATGCGAAAACAGTTCCCCTTGATATTGCCTTAGATCTTTTAGAAGATGTTCGAAAACGAATACTTCGGGAACTCAGAGATTGCCCAGAGGATGAGCTGGTGTTCCAACCACCTACCAAGAAGCAAAAACCGAGTTTGGGTTGGTTGGTTTCACATATTACACTTCACACACTATATCACTCGGGTGAGATTATTTATGCACGCTATGCTGTTGGTGGCTCGGATTTGCCTAATGACGAACTTGAAGAATATTGGGGAAAAATGATGGAAACCATCACGCAGCTGATCTTCTTTGTAAAACAGTAAACATTTCATGACAGCGCCGAAAGAGCCTTGGTTTGTAATTCTCAATTTATCCAAAAGTGAGTGTGGAAAACGCTTTTTCAAAGATTGAATATGAGGCGGGATCAAAGAGACAAAAGACGATGCGACGAAGTGATGTTTTTGATTCACGAACGAATTCCAGTGTGGTTGAGAGAATGATATCTGCGGCGCGTTCTTTAGGAAAACCAAAAATACCAGTACTAATCGCTGGAAAGGCGATACTTCGTAAG
>JABXGS010000073.1 GCA_016550425.1 archaeon | reverse complement strand
TTTGCCATTGCCCTTGCACTTGTCATCAGTATGTCTGTCATTCTTATCATTCCTCTGGACATCATCCCTCCACTTGGTGGGCTCATAGACCCCTTTACGGGCATCTGGACAGTGTATCAAGATGCTGATCACCCTCCCTATGCTAGTGTTCATGTTCCTGGTCTATCTGAACAGGTAACTGTAGTCCGAGACAATTGGGGGATCCCCCACATTTACGCGACTAATGAACCGGATTTGTACTTTGCATTCGGGTATGTGCAAGCACAAGATCGGCTTTGGCAAATGGATATTACGCGACGTCAAGCCCGCGGTCAACTTGCCGAGATTCTTGGTCCCAATTATATTTCTGCGGACCGGTTTCTCCGTACGCTTGGTATGGAACGCGCTGCGCAATTGACCATTGATCATATGTATGCTCAGGAAGATGAAGAAAATACAACGCTTGTAGCGAATATGGAAGCGTTTGTAAATGGGGTGAACTTTTTTATCGCAAATGTGGGACCAAACCTGCCTCTTGAATTCAAGCTCCTGAACTACCGTCCCCGCCCTTGGACTCTGATCGATTCAATCTCTGTCGGACGAATCCTCGACTATGGGCTCTCATGGTCTGACACCGATCTCCAATTTGCCAATACTATAGCAGAATTAGGGAACGATTCCGCATGGGAACTTTTCCCATTAAATCCACCTCTCCAAACCCCTGTTGTCCCTGAATATGGGGCTACCTACATTCCTCCCCCATCCTCTGATATCAATGCTAAAGATATCCCTGACTCCTTGCAACAATCGATTTCTGATATCTTATCCTGGACCGAGAATATCCCTGATCCAGAAAATATCCTGTCACGATGGCAAGGGGATTTCATTGGTTCCAATAATTGGGCGGTCAACAGCACTAAATCTGAGACTGGAAGACCAATTCTTTGCAATGATATGCATCTTTCTCGTGATGTTCCTGCCATTTGGTATCAAGCGCACCTCGTAGCCGCTGATACAGGGCGGAATATCTATGGCTTCGTTCCTCCAGGTGTTCCTCTCATCATCGCTGGACACACCGAATATGTTGCCTGGGGCTTTACCAATGTTGCCGCTGATGTCATCGACTGGTATTACTATAACATCAATCCCTCGAATCCAAACGAATATTGGTACAATGGTGCCTGGCACACCTTTGAAGAAGAAACCACGATTATTCAGGTTAAAGGTGAAGCTCCCTATTATCACACCATCAGACGGAGTGTCCATGGTCCTATCATGTCTGATGTGGGTACCAATTACAATGACTACGTTATTGCACAACGGTGGAATGGAGGCGAACCAAGTTACGAATTAATTGCCTTGAATAGAATGACCATGGCACGAAATTACACCGAATTCATTGAAGGTCAAAAATTCTGGTGGACCATCTCGCAAAACATTGTCTTTGCCGACATCTATGGAAACATTGCCATTCGACCCACGGGTCACTGGCCGATTCGCGCAGAATGGTATGGGGGCCTCCCCCACAACGGATCTGCAGGTGAAGGCGAATGGATTGACTATGTAGATTTTGATGCGTTACCATTATCACTTAATCCTGACCGTGGTTGGGTCGTGAGTGCAAACCAGCTTGCAGCAGTACAAGGACCGTCTGCCTATCCTTACTATATTCATCAAGGTTATGCACCTGGCTACCGTGCCCGACGCATAATTCAGATGCTGGAAAGCGATGACAGTATCACAGTTGATGATATGAAGCGCATCCAAAATGATGTACTAGACACGGCCGCAGAAGCCTTAGTTCCATATCTCATTGATGCCTTCGATAATGCGTCACCATCCATTACTAGTGATCCCGTGTTGTCCGACGCCATTGACGAATTGCGCCCATGGAATTTCACCATGTTGAAAGAATGGGCGGCGCCCACCATTTGGCGGGCATGGTATGACTATTATAATGAATTCGTCTTCGCTGATGAATATCCTACAAATCGCGGCGGTCTTCTTTGGCCTTCTCCAGTCATTCTAGAAAATCTAACTCGGTTTAATCCGACTTCTCACTGGTTCAATGATACTACTACCAGCTCCACCGAAACACGTGATGATATCATTCTCAGTTCCTTCATTGAGGCTATGGAGGCCTTGACAGAGGAAGAGGGTACAGATGTGAGCCAATGGACATGGGATAAGTTCCACTTCGTCGTCTACTCGCATATGGTTGGGGACGCCTTAGGACATGAACCGATTCCAGCGGATGGGAGCGGTGTGACCGTGAATCCATCTCGAGTAAACATGTGGGCACGCGAACAAGGCGCTGCAGGCGGTGGTCCGAGTGAACGACTCATTGTGAATTTTAACGATGTGTGGCACGCGCTTAGTGTAATTCCTGGAGGTGAAAGTGGGCATCCACTCTCACGCCATTACAGCGATCAACTCTTCCAGCTCTTCTTAGTAGGGGACTACCATGTCGACTATATCTACTTTGATATTGATGATATGCTTCTCCTGCCTATTCGAGTAGAATCAATCTTGGTACTAACGGGGTGATACGTAATGTCCATTGCACAGCAAATCTATGAAACCTTTGTAAAGCAAAATCTTGTCAAAACCTACTTACTCCTCCTCGTATTGACGATGGTCTTGCTCTACCTTTTGAGTTGGCCTGGGGCCATTCTCGCTGCAGCTATCGCAGGGTTCTTCGTTCGACGATACTCACGGGCAGCACTTATCGGTTTCCTGGGCGGTCTTACAGCATGGGGACTATTAGTGGGCATACATCTGGCCTTTGGTGGAATCGCGGTCCTCGAGCTCTTTGGGGCACTTGCAGGATTAGAAGGATTAGGTGCAGCCTTGTCAGCAATTATTGTCCTCATTGGAGGACTACTCGGACTAGCTGGTTGTCTCCTCGGTAATGCCATTTTCAGTTTCTTCGAACAATACTTCATTGAAACCTCTGAAACTACCCCCTAGCCATCTCTTCTTTAAACCTCGGAGGTCTGATGAAAAAAATAGTGGTGATAAGGAAAAAGATTCTAATTCAACTATTATGCCAAATTACCCATAGCTTGACTAGCATCCCCAAACCCTTAAAATATCAAAGGGTATTGATGGCGCAGAAACATGAAAACGAGGAACCCTTCCAATGGAACAGCTAGTTCATAATGGCATCCGGATTATCGAACTTCCTAATCCCACAGATATGGTGCTGACCATCCGGGGTACAGAATACACGCTCGATGCCCAGCAAGAACAGATGGCAATGGCTTTCGTCGCGAAACGACATCTTGGTTATTGGGAAGACCAAGTATTTGTTCGTAATTTTTTGAAGGATTTCAGCAAGGCGTTAGGTATTAAACCGGTCCTAAAACCCCAGGAAATCCAATTGGAACCCCTCTTTCAGGAAGGTATTGTTCGTAGAGATCGCGAACAGCAACGGAAAGAAGCCATGACAAAGGAAGACCGTAAGGCATTGGCCACACAGCGGAAAGAAACCCGGGAGACCCTCCGCGAACAATATGGGTATGCAACAATTGATGGAGCGCACATCGAAATTTCAAACTGGACAGCTGAACCAAGCTGTATTTTCATGGGACGTGGCAAACATCCGCTGCGGGGAAGATGGAAGCCCGGTCCCCAACAAAAGGACATCACCCTGAATTTAAGCCCGGATGCACCCATGCCCGAGGGTAACTGGGCAGGGCGCGTTTGGCAAACTGATAGCCTCTGGATTGCTCGCTGGGAAGATAAGCTCTCAGGGAAAACCAAGTATGTCTGGGTTTCTGATACTGCACCTATGAAGCAAGACCGTGAGGCACAGAAATTTGATATGGCCCAGCAACTAGCCAAGCGGATTAAGGTGGTCCGTCGGGCTATCCAAGATGGGATGAACGCGAAACGTGCCCGCCGACGCCAAATTGCTACTGCCTGCTATCTTATTGATGTCTTAAGTCTGCGAGTGGGAGACGAAAAGGATCCTGATGAAGCTGACACGGTCGGGGCTACCACCCTTCGACCTGAGCATGTTACAATAAAAGCCAATGGTGAGGTGGAATTCGAGTTCTTGGGCAAGGATTCTGTTCCGTGGCATAAGACAGCAAAGCTCCCTCCTGAAGTTGTCGAGGAGTTACAGGAACTACTCAATAATGCTCGAGCACCAAGCCAAAGCAACCCCAAGGGAAGAGCGCATCCAACTAGGGTTGAACCCCAAATTTTTCCTGATGTCAAAAGTCGTAACGTGAATGCATTTCTTTCAGAGATTATGCCAGGACTCACAGCGAAGGTCTTCCGGACCTATCATGCTAGTAGCACCGTCCGAACTTCTTTAAGTCATTCAAAGGTAAAACCTGGAGATCCCAAATGGGTGAAGAAGAACGCCGCAAAACAGGCAAATCTTGATGCAGCGATTGTATGTAACCATACCAAACAAGAGCCTAAAGGGTGGAAAAGGCGGCTACAACGTTTCCGGGAACGACAAAAGAAAGCAAGAGAACGGATTCAAAAAGCTAAACAAAATTTAGAAGCCCGGCAAGCGCGATTGAAAGAACTCGAAACCAAGCAAAAAATGAAGCTCCAACAATTGAAGGAGAAGGGAAAACCTATCCCACGGGGTAAAAATCGACCGTATACATCCTCAATCGCCACTACCCGACGAAGTGTTGAAACCGCGAAAGAACGTCTAGCCCGCGCCAGAGACGCCAAAGACAAATTAAACGCACAAATCGACATTGCCAAAAAAACCCGGACATGGAATTTAGGCACAAGCCTCAAATCCTATATTGACCCCCGTATCTATCGAGATTGGGGACATCAGGTCGATTATGATTGGAAAGACTTCTACTCGAAGACGCTCCAACGCAAATTCGCTTGGATTGCTAACGAACACGAACCAGCGAAAAACTAGGTGGCTTTTTTAGGCTCTATTGTTGTAAATTTTTGAATTCCTTGCTGAAATGCTTTTGCAGCGCGAGCGGGATTCTTAGCCTTGGTGATACCCCCTCCAGCAATCACAATCTCCACCGGATACTCTAAGATATTGGGTAAATCTGCAACTCGGATTCCGCCAGCAACAGCAAGACAAGGGTGACCACGCAATCGTGAAACCGACTCTAATTCCGATAAGGGCGCACGCCGTGCGGCTCGACGGTCCAACCCACTGTGAACACACGCATAGTGAATATCTGTGCCCTTATAGGAAAGCCCTAAAATATCGGCAAGTCGACTCATGGGAATACGGGAGACAATTAAATCCACCATCACTTCAACATCAAATTCATGCGCTGCTTTTAGTGCACCAATGAGGGTTTCATTATAGGCATCAGCTAATACGGTAACAATATCCGCTGAGGCCTGGGCTGCCATCCGCACCTCTAAATAGCCTGCATCCGCAGTTTTGAGATCTGCACATACCGCCTTATTCGGATACGCTTTCTTGAGCGATTTCACGGCGCCAATACCTTCTGCTTTTATTAGCGGGGTTCCTGCCTCCATGATATCCACATACGGCGCAACTTGTTCCGCAACTTTGATTGCGTTATCCAAATTTTCGAAGTCTAAGGCAACTTGCAGTCGAACCATGGTCAGCACAACCTATACACTCCTCGATTCGGCGCCTATAAAGGCACTTATCCGTACGGATTCTGTAAAAAAACGGCGTAAGCAAAAACCTTGCTATAAGCTAGAACACGATGACACGAAAGGATAAAAGGTGAAAACTAGCACACTTTCCCATATGAGAGCTTTGACCTGCATTGCAATTCTCTTCGGAATCATCGCAATCGTTGCGGGATTCTTCGGCTTCATGTTCTTGATTGCCACCGTCGGGGACATTGCCGCAAACCAAATGACTGCCCTTATGCTCTTTGGTGCCACCGGGATATTGATTGTTGTCGCAATCATCCTCGGCTATATCGGACAGCGACAACCCGAACGGGTTGTTGTCCAGGCCCAAGTCGACCTCCCAAGGGACTTTGATGTCAGTGAAGTTACCTGTCCACATTGTGGAGGTACCCCTACTCGGGACAACTTAGCCTATGATCCACGAATCGGGGCCGTGGTCCTCACGTGTCCCTATTGTAGTAAAGTGTCTCAACTTGTCGAAGACGTTAAATGGTAATTCCAAGACGGAAAACACAAAAGCCTGTCTTAACCTAGTCCAACTTAAAATAAAGCAAAATTCCCCATTTAGGCCTTAGCGAGCTGAATATGTCAATGGTGTCTAATCCCCCACCTCCCTCTTCTAATTCACTATCAAGTGAAGCCATCGTTAAACAGCTCACCCAGGTTCTAAGTGACTTGAAAAGAGAGGGAAAACTCATCAGGATCCAAATTTGCCCGAAATGCAAATCCCCCAATATTCGCGGTCAAGAAACCTGGTATGACATCGGTGGTGCCATGGGGATAACTCCCCCCAAGTACCGCTGTCTTCACTGTGGCTACTGGGGACGAGTTATCATCGAAGCCACCAACGAAGATATCGACGAAAGGGTCCTCGATGACTTGGCGCGAAACGACGCCGAAAGCGCCCAAAAGCTCTTGAATGATATTAGCCAACAATCAACTAAACAGAAAGATCATTGAAGGATGTGCCCAACTATTGACCCGTATCAAATTCTTCCCCATTGCTCTCATGGTGTGCCTGTTCATCACATTTGCTAGTCCATTAGTCCTTGCTCATGGTTTCTCAGGAACCAGTACCCCAAATATCAACGCAACATCACACCGACTGAGCCCTGTAAACTATGATTTCCGGATCCTCAATGAAACCGTACAAGTCTTTCCCCAAATAGATGCATCCGCACTCATCAACTACTCTATCACCTTTGAAAATTACGGCACCGAATTCGACTACATCGATATCGGATTACCTAACACCTACTATCAACTATCTAGCTTTCGTGCTTACTGGTCCCTTGAAGGTGCACCCTATGTTGAACTCACCTCCATCGCACCTTCCTCTGTAGTTGATATTGGAATTGAGATTTATATTCCCCCAGCCGTCCAACCCGGAAATGGGGAAGAAGGCACGATTCTAGTCTGGGGCAACCAGGGTCACATGGTCTATCTTGATACCGACCCCGCCACTCCCGGTTATGTCGGATATGAATTCATTCCCACCTGGTATGGATCCAGTTACAACCGGGGCACCGACTATCTTGCCTGCCATCTGCACTTCCCACCAGGCTTCAACAACGGCACCATCGCCAAATACTATTACAACGCCCCCACGACCCACTACTGGACCAACACCAACCTGGTCTACGTATGGGAATACACTAACCTCGCCAATTATCAAGGCATCCTCCACGGCATCGGCTTCCCCTACGATGAATCCTACATCACCACCTACTACACCACCAACGGCGGCACCACCACAAGCATCGACCTCTGGGCCTTCTTAGAAGAATACGGCGAACTCCTCATCTACGCCGTCATTTTCATCATCTTCTTCGGCGCCTGCTGCATCGGCGCCATCAAAAGTACCCGCCTTGCTGGTGCGGGACGCCGCCTCGTCAAACGCGGCTACCTCCCCCCCGCTGTCAAAGTCGAAGCCCTGGGCATCCGCCGCGGCCTCACCGTCATCGAAGCCGCCGTCCTCAACGAAACCCCCCTGGACCGCGTCTTCACCATGGTCGTCTTCGGCCTACTCAAAAAAGAGCTCATCACCGTCCAACGAACCGGCAAAGCTAAACCCACCTTCCACCCCAACCCCGACGCGATCGCGAAAGCCGCCAGCGCCAAAGGCCGCCTCCACTACTATGAACGCCTCTTCCTCAAAGCCATCACCCCCCAAGGCAACCTGCACAAAACCAGCGTCCGCACCATGCTCAACACCCTCATCAAAACCACCGCCCGCAAACTCGAAGGGTATAGTCGCACCGACACCAAAGCCTTCTACACCCGCATGATCGACCAAGCCTGGAAACAAATCGACCTCGCCACCACCCCCACCGCCCAAGCCAGCGCCCTCACCGACTACGCCGAATGGCTCCTCCTCACCCCCGACTACGAACGCCGCATCAAAACCTACCCCACCTACTACGTCCCCGGCTGGTACTGGTGGTGGATCCTCGCCAGCCACCCCCGCCCCCACACCATCACCCACCCCCCAGGCACCCCCACCACCACCATCCCCACCACCGGCATCCGCCCCACCACCCCCATCAACCTCACCAACTTCGCCAACGCCACCGTCCTCGGCACCCAAAACTTCGCCAACAACGTCGTCGCCGGCTTCCAAAACCTCGCCAACCAGATTGCAACGGCATTTCGACCGCCTCCACCACCCCCTCCCAGAAGCTCGTTTAGCGGTCGCAGCTGTGCTTGTGCTTGTGCATGTGTATCTTGCGCCTGCGCGTGTGCCGGCGGGGGAAGGTAACAGGGGCTTAATTGGTCTTATTTTTCCAAAATAAGGTCAAATTAGCCTATTTTCGTAAGTGATAAAGGCGAATACTAGTCTAGAAAAAATTCTATCGAATTGTGGGGTTAAAAATCGATATTCAATTAGAAATTTTAGAAACTGGGTATCGATATCAATTTCTAACCAATTGTTAGCAAAACAGACCAGAACGCATATAAACAAACCAAATTAGCGGCATTTGGAGAGGTGAAAATGACCTATGAATCAAAATCTACCTGTCGATGCAGATCCTGACGATCTGTATTCTGGGCTCACACCTGAAGAGTGGGATGAGCTTTATGATATTCAAACACAATTTATGCTTTTCAAAGGCATAGTCGATGGCAAAAGCACCTGGAAACAAGTCATAGCCGCTCTTAGGGAACGTGCCCAATCAATTAACGAATTTAAAGAGAAAGGTGCTCGAATTCTCGACAATTGTGAAGGGATGCTCCTGTATCACGTTCCTAGTCATTATGGAGCATACGCAACCTTTGTTCAACGAGAGGAGCGCAATTATCATTTCAAACTTCACACTGAACAAATCGTTCGTGTACCAATAGCCCCTCACTACGACCTCCTCAAAGATACTCCAATTGGCTCTCGAATTGTAGTATTACTTGACTCAGATTGTAATGTTCTGAATTTCAGAGTCTCAGAAGTCAAGGGCCCATTAAAGGCGAAAATCAAAGGTGTAAAAGATGTCTGAAAAACCAAATCTAAGTTGGGAAGAAAGGGAAGAATTAGATCAGATACGATCTCATGTATTGCGGTTTAGATGGCTCGCGGATGGTTGTCAAACATGGGATGACGTCATTAGAGCAATTCAGGAACAGATTGATTTCATTGAAACCCTTGATACGCAAAACGCGCAAATTATTCAAAATGATTCAGACTATCTCTTCTACACGGTTCCTGGAGAATTTGGTGTTTATGCTCTTTATGAAGGAACTGAAGGAGAAAATTGGATTTTTAGATTACCTGATGGAAGAAAGATTATTTATCCAATTGATTCGGAATTCGATGCATTAGATCATAGGCCAATTGGTACACGTATCGCAGTTCTTTTGGATTCAGAGGAAAGAATTCAATCATTTCATGTAAGTTTTCATCAACCACAAACTTGAGCGAAATCGAGGTTATCCAGGTTCCTTTATTTATAATCTATTTCATCTAGGGCTTCTAAACGACGTCTAACTGTACTTGAATCAAAAGAAACATCAAATTCGTCAAAAAGAATCTCAGCAATTCTCCCCATTGAACAACCCATGTCATGCAGTTCTATCATTCTATCAAGAACTTCCGGAGAATTAATACCATTAGGCTGGTTTTGACGAATCTTTGCCATCTGAGCTAATTTTTGTGCATTTGATTGGCGTTGTGTAGCATGTCGAAAGAAAGGTAAATCTGTTGCATGGATTATTCCATTAAGAGAATAGATTCTCACTTTGTACTCATCATGAGAAGATGTAATATCAAAAGAAGCAAGTAATTTCTGAACAAATGAGATGTTTGGACCACAAGTGTTACTCAAACACTGGTCTTTAACACTAGCACACCCATCACCATCATTAAGCCCTTGCAAGAAAGCAATTTTCAATTCTTTAGGTGCATTGAGAATCCAATTTGCTTGGATTGGATAGTAAGTAGTTCGCTGATAAGGTTGAAGACCAAGAACTGTTTGGATGATCCAGGTTAGAAGGGGGCTCTTCTGAGTTCGCCACTTATGGCACATACCTTTTCCAGCGGATGAATCATGCGGTTTACCTTCTTTGGAATGAATACCAAGTTGGCCCAAATAGTAGCTGGCAGCTTCGCCGACTTGTTCGCTCCAAGAGTAGTTCTTTGACAGGTTGAGTATGAGCTCTGTCGAAGAAATGCGAGGGCGTTGTTTGTCATAGTCGCTGACGATAAGGCCGAGGAGGTAGTAGAAGGCGTCTTCGGGGTTGGGTGGTCCGAATCGGGTCTCCCAGTGTTGCATGGCGTCGTTGTCGAGTGGGGTGAGTTGGTCGAGGACGTTGTTGATTTGTGTGTGGTGGGTGACCTGGTCGGGGACGGTGATGAGGTGTGTGGGGATGAAGGCGCGTTCGAGGGTGAGGGGGAGCCATTTCCAGTGGGGTTCGAGTTGTTGTTGGGGGATGTGGCGGGTGAGTTCGATGTAGTCTGGGCGGCTGCCGTCGAGCCAGTGCATGATTTGGGAGTGGTGGATGTCAAGGTGTCGTGCGGCGTCGAGGTAGGCGCCGCCGTCTTTGAGGAGGTCGACAGCTTGGAAATAGAGGGTGCATTGGTGGAGGCGTTTGGTGTGTTGTTTACTTTGTTCGAGGAGTGGGGTAAGAAAATAGGATTGAAGACGATCACTAACATCCTCAGTGGAATGGAGCCCGTTGTTTGCTTCATGAATCTGGGTGATGGTTGCTTGGGCTTGGGTTTTGGAGAGCATGCGGTCGAGTTCGTAGTAGAGGCGGGGTTTGCGGGCGTCTTGGGCCCAGGCGGTGAATTTTTGGCGAGTGATACCGAGTTCCTGGCCGATGCGTTTGCGGTCGCCGCGTTGGAGATGGGTTTGATCTTTTAGGTGGTGGATGAGTTGGAGGTGGGTTTCGGCGTCGTGGAGCCAGGCGGGGTAGTTGGGGTTGTGGTGGAGTCCGGGGTATTCGGTGTTGAGGAGGGTGTGGAGGTGGGGGAGGGAGGTGATGGGGGTGTCACCGATGGGGGGGTGCCAGAGGTTCATGGGGGCGTGGTCACGGGGTTTTTGGGAGGGTTTGGGCATGGTGGGATGCGCCTCACTGATGTCTGTGGAGATTGGTTTTTGAACTCCACAGGTGGTGGGGCGCGGGTTTTGGTTCGTTTTTATGGGTTGTGGTGGGTGGAGCCTCATGTGTGTGGAAATGGGGATTGGTCTGTTCCCCGATAGTCTCTTCAAGCCAAGTTGGTCAATTATCGCCTACTTGCTGGCAAGGTGACGGTGGATGGCCATTATTTGCATAACTTTTTATGATTCGGTTGGGCTAGGGGCGGGTGTGGCTTGGTGATTGGGTGAGGACGCTTTCGGTGAAAGAATGGATTGGGTTAATCCTTTTTGGGTTACTGGGGTTTCTTTTGTACTTTTTCGGAGTTGGAATCATCCATAAATCGTGGCAGTATCTTGTGGCGTTTTTTGATACGGGGGTGTTCCCCCCCGATTTCTATCAGATCCCCTTTGTTCAAGGGAATCCCCTTGGGTTGGCGACCTTGCATGATATCGGCATTTTCTTCGCGTCTGTGGGGGTTATTGTGCTCTATATCGTCTATTTTGTGTGGCTCCTCCCATTGGGAACGCTGGAACGTAGTCGACGGGGATTCCAATACATTCTGGGGTTCTTGCTCGTATTCGCTGCGTGGATAGGAATCTGGATTTGTATGCACCGGGCGTTCATCTTTCTTTTGGAAGTCATTCGAATTGGGCTTGTGATTCAAGATCCATTCATGTTACATCTGCTGGGATTGCTTCTCGTCGGTCTCTT
>JABXGS010000072.1 GCA_016550425.1 archaeon | reverse complement strand
GTAGTAGTGGTCGTAGGTTTTGATGCGGCGTTCGTAGTCGGGGGTGAGGAGGAGCCATTCGGCGTATTCGGTGAGGGCGCTGGCTTGGGCGGCGGGTGTGATGGCGAGGTCGATTTGGCGCCAGGCTTGGTCGATCATGCGGGTGTAGAAGACTTTGGTGTCGGTGCGGCTATACCCTTCGAGTTTGCGGGCGGTGGTTTTGATGAGGGTGTTGAGCATGGTGCGGATCTGGGTTTTATGGAGGTTGCCGGACGAGGTGATGGCTTTGAGGAAGAGGCGTTCATAATAGTGCAGCCGGCCCTTGCTGCTGGCGGCTTGGGCGATTTCGCTGTGGTTAGGGTGGAAGGTGGGTTTGGCTTTGCCTTCCCGTTGAACCGATATGAGGTCTTTTTTCAGTAAGCCGAAGACAATCATGGTGAAGACGCGGTCGAGGGGGGTTTCGTTGAGGACGGCGGCTTCGACGACCGTAAGGCCGCGGCGGATCCCGAGGGCTTCAACTTTGACAGCTGGTGGAAGATAGCCCCGCTTGACGAGGCGGCGACCAGCTCTTGAGAGAACTGCACTTTTGACGACGCTGATGCAGCAGGCGCCAAAAATGACGATGAAGATTACAGCGTAGATGAGGAATTCACCGTATTCTTCTAAGAAGGCCCAGATGTCAATGCCAGTCGTGGTGCCACCGTCGGTATAGTAGGTGGTGATGTAGGCTTCGTCATAGGGGAAGCTAATGCCGTGGAGAATGCCTTGATAGTTTGATAAGCTCGTGTATTCCCAGGTGTAGACGAGGTTAGTATTGGTCCAGTAGTAGCGAGTAGGAACCGCATAATGATATTTGGCCAGTGTGCCGTTGTTGAATCCGTTGGGAAAATGCATGTGACAGCCGAGATAATCGGTGCCCCGGTTGTAGGCAGAGTCATACCAGGTAGGAGTGAACTCGTATCCAACATAACCGGGGGTGGCAGGATCGGTATCAAGGTAAACCATACGCTGTTGGATTCCCCAAACGAGGATAGTACCATTTTCACCACTTCCGGGTCGAAGAGCAAAAGGAATGAGGATTTGGATACCGATACTAATGACATCAGACGGTTCAATTGTTGTGAGTTCAATGTATGGGGCGCCTTCCAGGGACCAATAGGCCCGAAAACTGGAGAGCACATAGTAGGAATTGGGAAGACCAATGTCGATATAGGCGAAATCAGTACCATAATTTTCAAAGGTGATTGAATAATTGATGAGGACAGAGGCGTCCATTTGGGGAATAACGTGGACGGTCTCGTTCATGACACGAAAATCATAGTTGAGGGGAAGCGTTCGATAAGAAGCTGAGCCAGATGGTATTGGGTCAGCGGGATGGACTCCCTGGGTGAGAAGAAGGGGGCTGGCAAAGGTAATGAAGAGACATATCATCAATGTGAGGGAAAAAAGTCGTATTCGTGTCAAGAGATGGGCACTTCCTTTTAGTGATCTTTCTCCTTGGTTGTTTGTTGGTGTATCTCGTTCAAGAGCTTTTGGGCGCGTTCCGAATCGGTTCCGATGAGCTCATCCAGAACACGTTCGTCAATTTCTTCATTGGTGGCTTCCAGAATAACGCGCCCCCAATACCCACAGTTGAGACAGCGGTATTTGGGGGGAGATATCCCCATAGCTCCTCCGATGTCATACCAGGTTTCCTGCCCACGGATGTTAGGTGATTTACATTTGGGGCAAATCTTGAATTTAACCACTTTCCCCTCTTTTTTCAAGTCACCCAGTATCTGGTTGAGTCGTTTGATAATTTCCTCACTCGATAATTCTTCAGAGGAGGAATAAGGTGAATCAGGAACCATCGGTGTGTTCAGCTCAATCAAGGTCCTCAGGGGAGAAGTGTGGAATTGTCTTAGGTTGGATTAGTAAAGCCAGGCTTTTTTTCTTTCCGTCTTGAGGTCACCATTTCACATCTTCAACGAGTTGTGAAACTTTGTTACAGTAGGGGCAGGTGAGGACCACGGCACCAATGCGAGGGTCGTAGGCGAGGTGTTCTCGGCTTGGTGTGCCACCACAATTTGGACAGCTAACTTGACTGACGTCAAAGTCCCGTGGTAAATCGACTTGCGCTTGCACTACTATTCGTTCTGGTTGGCGTTGCCCGATATATCCAAGGATGATGGCAACAACGATCATAATTCCCGCTGCTCCAAAGAGCACAAGGGCCGTCATTTGGTTTGCAACAAGGTCCCCGACCGTGGCGATTAGAAACATGAGCCCAAGGAACCCTGATGCAATTGCGATGATTCCAAAGAGAATTGCGATACAGGTGAGCGCTCTCATATGAGAGAGTGTGCTAGTTTTCACCTTTTATCCTTTCGTGTTATAACGTGCCAGCATCCCAGAACCGTATTTCAGGAATTCATATGCCCTTACCACAACTCGACAGGAGTGCCTTTATAGGTTGGCGGACGCGATGAGTGTATAGGAAGTACTCGCAATGGTTCGCCTGCAAGTCGCATTGGATTTTGAGAATCTTAATGATGCCCTGAAACTAGCGGAAAAGGTTGCACCCTATGTAGATATTATGGAGGTTGGCACACCATTAATTAAGGCAGAAGGAATTGGGGCGGTCAAAGCAATTAGTAGGGCCCACCCGGATAAGGCAATTTGTGCAGATCTTAAAACAGCTGATGCAGGGTATCTGGAGGTGCGAATGGCAGCAAAAGCGTCTGCTAACTTGGTCACTGTGTTAGCTGATGCATATAATGAGACGCTACTTGGCGCACTGCGAGCAGCACACGAATTTGGCGTAGAGGTCATGGCAGATTTAATCGTCTCCCGTATTCCGATTAGTCGGCTTGCCGATATCCTCGGTTTATCATACAAAGGCACCAATATTCATTATGCCTGTGTTCATAGTGGCTTAGACCGACGGGCAGCCCGACGTGCCCCCCTGTCAGAATTGGATCAGGTTGCACGACTCCGTGGTCATCCCTGTCTAGCGGTAGCTGGCGGAATCCGTGTCGCTGACCTGCCAAAAATCTTAGCGTACCCAGTTGAGATAGTGATTGCAGGAGGAGGCATCACGAAGGCGAAGAACCCAGCTAAGGTGGCACAATCATTTCAAAAGAAAATTCAAGCGCTTACAACGACTAAGGAGACCAAGGGCAGGTAGTTTTCAGTTCATTCAATTTCCTTATCAATCCAAGCGAACTTCCGTTGGAGGGTTTTTGAGTAGTAGTCCTTCCAATCGTAATCGACTTGGCGACCCCAATCCCGATAAATGCGGGGATCAATATAGGATTTAAGGCTGGTTCCCAAATTCCACGTCCGTGTTTTCTTAGCGATATCCACCTGGGCTTTGAGTTTATCCTTGGCTTCTTTCGCTCTCGCAAGCCGCTCTTTCGCGACCTCTATACTCCTTCGTGCCGTTGCAATAGAAGAAGCATATGGACGATTCTTACCTCGAGGAATCGATTTGCCTTTGGCTTTTAGTTCGTCAAGTTTGGCAGTTTGCTTTACTTCCAGCTCTTTGAGACGCGCTTGTCGGGCTACAAGGTTTTCTTTCGATTTTTCAATTCGGTCCTTGGCTTTCTTTTGTCGTTCACGAAATCGTTGTAATCGTTTACTCCAGCCTTTAGGAACCTGTTTGGTGTGATTGCACACAATAGCAGCGTCGAGGTTCGCTTGCTTGGCTGCATTTTTCTTCACCCAATTCGGATTGTCTGGTTTGACTTTGGAACGACCTAAGGAGGTCCTTACTGTGCTACTGGCATGAAAGGTTCGAAAGACCTTCGCGGTAAGCCCTGGCATTATCTCCGAAAGGTAAGCATTAACATTTCGGCTCTTGACGTCAGGGAAAATTTGGGGTCGATCGCGGCTGGGATGGCTAGGTCCACGACGATTCGCCGTGTTTGGTACTCGGGCGTTCTCAATTAGAATTCGAAGTTGCTTGACGACTTCCGGTGGGAGTTTAATCGTTTTATGCCATGGCACTGAGTCTTTACCGAGAAACTCGAACTCAACAACACCATCGTCTTTTATTATGACATGTTCTGGTCGCAACGTTGTCGCGCCAACTGTATCTGCTTCATCTGGGTCCTTTTCATCACCCACACGAAGGCTGAGTACATCAATAAGATAGCACGCGGTGGCGATTTTTCGGCGTCGGGCTTTATTTGAATTCATGTCTTCCTGAATTGCCTGTCGGACGTTTTTGATGCGTTTTGATAGTTGTTGAGCAACCTCGAACTTCTGGGCTTCACGGTCCTGTTTGATAGAAGCCGTATCTGAGACCCAAACGTACTTGATTTTTCCAGAGAGTTTGTCCTCCCAGCGGGCAACCCAGAGACTATCGGATTGCCAAATGCGTCCTTTCCAGTTGCCTTCGGGCATAGGGACATCGGGGCTGAGATTGAGCGTAATGTCTTTTTGCTGTGGACCAGGTTTCCATCGTCCCCTGAGAGGATGTTTGCCACGCCCCATGAAGATGCAGCTTGGTTCAGCGGTCCAATTCGAGATTTCAACTTGTTCTCCGTCAATTTCCGCGTGTCCGTATCGTTCACGGAGGGCTTCACGAATTTCTTTCCGTTGTGCAGCTAGAGCTTTTCGTTCCTCCGTAGTCATGGCTTCTTTTTTCGCTTGTTCTCGCTCCCGCCGTTTAATGCCCACCCAAAATAAATCTTCTAAGTCAATTTCTTGAGGCTTCAAAACCGGTTTAATGCTGAGAGCTTTACTGAAATCTTTGAGAAAGTTGCGAACGAAGACCTGGTCTTCCCAGTAACCAAGATGCCGTTTGGCGACAAAAGCCATTGCCATTTGTTCTTGTTGGGCATCGAGTTCATAATCCGTGCCACGAATTGAAAGAACTAGACCTGTGGGTTCAGGAAGATCTGTGACACGGATACCATGGTGAACCAATCGTTTCATAGAGGAAAAGCCTCATAGTCTCATTTCTGCGCCATCATCGCAATTTGATATTTTAAGCGTTTGGGGAATACTAGAATTGCTAAGTCATTTCTCCCAAAATCGATTTATGCAGTTTATTGGTGTATCCACTACTTTTTGATCTGAATAAGAGGCTTGTGGGGAGATGGAGCTAGTCTGTGGTTCCTGAACTAGGTAGGAAGTATTGTTCGGCAAAACTGAAAATAGTGTTGCCGAGAAGAGAGCCTGCGAGTCCGAGTAGTCCTCCGATGAGGATTATGATCACTGCAAGTGCTGTCCCCATGCCTTCTAATCCAGCAAGGGCTCCGAAGAGTTCGAGGACCACAATTCCGCCTAAGGCTGCATGAATCCCAACGAGAATGCCCCAAGCGATGAAACCACCTAAGAAGCCTACTAAGGCTGCTCGGGAATATCGTTTTACAAAGAACCCTGCGATTGCTGCAGCGATGATTGCGCCGGGCCAACTAATTAAATAGAGCAGGATTACTGTCAACACGATGAGGAGAAGGAAGGTTTTGAGGAGATTTTGTTGGGTAAAGGCACCATAGATTCGTTGTGCTATTGTCATTTGGCATCACCCCGTGAGAATGAGGATAGATTCTACTCGAAATGAAAAGAGCAAGAGATCTTCAATATCAAAGTACATATAATCGATGTGATAATCGCCGACGAGGAAGAGCTGGAAAAGTTGGTCGCTGTAATGTCTGGAGAGAGGATTACCACTTTGGCCTCCAGGGATTACGCTGAGGGCATGCATCGGTTCATTTAGATTGACGATAAGGCGTTCGCTTGGACCACCTGATGCAGCACCTTGTTCACGAGCCCACATGTTCACACGAGATGGATTCACAGTGACTCCACTGCCATCTGCAGGGATTGGGTCGTGCCCGAGAGCATCTCCCACCATGTGGGTGTAGACGACAAAGTGGAACTTATCCCAAGTCCATAGACTGACATCGGTTCCCTCTTCGTTAGTTAATCTGGTCATGGCAGCTTGGAATGACCGGACAATAATGTCGTCACGGGTTTCGGTGGTTCCGGTTGTAGTTACATCATCGAACCATGGTGAATTCGAATTAAACCGTGTGAGATTCTCTAAGATTATTGGGGATGGCCACAGGAGCCCTCCACGGTTAGAGGGGTATTCATCACCGAAGACATCCTCAATATAGTAATCAAACCAGGCTCGCCAGATAGTCGGAGCTACCCATTCTTGGAGCATGGTAAAATTCCAAGTGCGTAGTAAATCGATTGCAGCCGAAAGGATTGGGTCACTGGTTATTGAAGCAGCGGCATTATCAAAGGCGTCAATAAGGTAAGGAATTAAGGCTTCAGCAGCTGTATCCAAAACATCATTTTGTATACGCTTCATGTCATCAACGGTCACATCGGTATCGTTTTCGAGCATCTGAATAATTCGTCGTGCCCGGTACCCGGGAGCATATCCTTGATGAATATAATATGGATATGCCGATGGACCCTGCATGGCTGCTAGCTGATTAGCACTGACTACCCAGCCTCGATCAGGATTTAGCGAAAAGGGAAGCTCATCAAAGTCGACGTAATCAATCCATTCTCCTTCTCCTGCGGACCCATTGTGGGGGAGCCCACCATACCATTCAGCGCGAATCGGCCAATGCCCGGTGGGACGAATCGCTATGTTCCCTTCCACATCCGCAAATACGATATTCTGCGAGATAGTCCACCAGAATTTCTGTCCTTCAATGAATTCTGTGTAATTTCGTGCCATAGTCATTTTATCAAGTGCAATCAATTCGTAGCTTGGCTCACCGCCATTCCAGCGCTGAGCAATAACATGGTTATCGTAGCTAGTTCCGACATCAGACATGACTGGTCCGTGAACGGTACGACGGATAGTGTGGTGATACGGTGCTTCACCTTTTACCGGAATGATAGTTGTTTCTTCCTCAAAGGTTTGCCATGCCCCATCGTACCAGTATTCATTCGAATTTGCGGGATTGATATTATAATAGTACCAGTCGATAACATCAGCAGCGACGTTGGTGAAGCCCCAGGCAACATACTCTGTATGTCCGGCAATGATGAGAGGAACCCCTGGGGGAACAAACCCATAGATATTCCGTCCTGTATCAGCTGCGACAAGATGGGCTTGATACCAGATGGAGGGCACATCCCGGGAAAGGTGCATGTCATTACATAGAATGGGTTTCGTTGTGGCGGATTTGGTGCTATTAACTGCCCAGTTATTGGAACCAATGAAATCACCTTGCCAACGGGTTAGAATATTATCTGGGTCAGGAATGTTTTCCGTCCAGCTCAGGATACCAGAGATGGATTGTTGGAGTGACTCTGGAATGCTAGCGGAATTGATATCACAGGAAGGAGGGGGAATGTAACTAACACCATATTCAGGGACGACCGGCGTTTGGAGTGGGGGATTCAAGGGAAACAGTTCCCAAGCTGAGTCATTTCCCAGTTCTGCGATTGTGTTCGCAAAGCGGAGATCAGAATCAGTCCAAGATAAGCCATAGTCGAGGATACGACCTACAGAGATGGAATCTAAAAGAGTCCATGGCTTTGGACGATAATTCAGGAGCTTAAATTCCAATGGGAGATTTGATCCGAGGTTAGTGATATAGAAGTTCACGCCGTCAGCGAATGCTGAAAGATTTTCTCGGAGTGTTATGTTATACTCATCTTGTTGAGCAAATACATGGTCAATGGTTTGTTGAGCAGCCCGCTCCATACCAAGGGTTCGGAGAAACCGATCCGCTGCAAGATAATTGGGACCAAGGATTTCTGCGAGTTGGCCTCGAGCTTGCCGGCGAGTGATATCCATTTGCCAAAGCCGATCTTGGGCTTGGACATATCCAAAGGCAAAAAATAAATCTCGTTCGTTGGCAGCGTAGATATGAGGAATCCCCCAATCATCCCGAACGACTGTTACTGAGGCTGAAAGTCCAGGAATATGAACGGAGGCATAAGGGGGGTGCTCAGCATCTTGATACACTGTCCAAATACCTGTGAAGGGATCAATTAGACCACCGAGTGGTGGAATAATATCCAAGGGAACAATGAGAACAACAGACATACTGACGACAAGTGCTACTGCGAGAGCAAGTTTTCCAATTTTTTTACCAGGTAAGGCCATTTCAAACCCGTCCTGTTGAATTCGTTTATAATGAGTGCTTCTTCCTAAAAGCAGTTAAGTTCCTTACAGCTCAATACGATTTGGATACAATGTGGCTGCCTTTCCTCGTTTTTGCAATTGTCGGTATCATTCTTGCCGTCTTAATATTTATTATCGCCACTGAAGGTCGATATTTTGGCAAACGGCTGGTTCGTTGGGGGTATAACCGCCGATCCGTCACCTTTGAAGTTCGAGATGATTGGGAGCTTTGGGAACACCTAATCAAGCGACTTAAGATCGAGTCCACAGAGCAGCTACTAGATTTAGGGACACACACCGGTCACTTACCCCGACTTGTCGCTAGACAGCGAGGATTCAAAGGAGCAGTAGTTGGCATTGACTGGTCAGAAGAAATGGTGCAGGAAGCGCAACGTCAAGTATGTTTGGAGGAGACACAGAATAAAGTCCGATTTCTTTGCAGAGATGTACTGCAGCCCTTGCCTTTCAAGGAAAACGCCTTCACTCTCGTAACAGTAGTCACTGGTTTATTGAATAGTTTGAAATCACCTGAGAAACTCTTTCAGGAGATTAGGCGAGTCTTAACACCACGTGGTCGGGTTGCCTTTCGTTTCACACCCCAAAGCATTGGATACTCGCCAAAGAAAAAGACTGAATGGTTTATTCGCCAATTAGCCCCATTAGGATTTCACTATGTAGAAACACTATCATGGACGCCAACATATGAGATTCTTGTATTACAATTAATTGAGTCGAATGAAAACGAAATCTGATATCAGGTTGTTTAGGGAAGCTCGCGGGTCAGTACCCAGTAGGGTTTCCCTGGAACGCGATGGCGGTAAATCTCGAACCGTTTACCTTTTTCAACCTTTACGACGAAATAATCCCGATGCTTGCGTCGATACCATGTACTCCGAAGATCTAAACGCCGATTGCTAGCTTCTATCTCGACGATTTTGTATTTCCGACCTCGCCACGTAAAACTAACTGGTTTCTCGAGATCGACGACTTCGACAGAAATACGTTCTCCGATAAATTGGCTTTGATTGGACATTGGATATTCAAATTCCTTTGAACCCGTAACTTTTTTTACATTCCTGTATGTCTGATGAGCCTATGGAGGACAAAGATGTCATGGTAGTTCAGGAAACGCTCTTTGAGATTGTAGAGCTTATTGAACAACCTAAAGGAAAGAAGCATGCAATCATAGCCTTGCCCGATGCAGGATTAGTTGGAACTATTGCTGGAATGCATATGGTTCAAGCCCTCAACATGCAACTGGTAGGTTATATTGACACTGAAATTATGCCGCCGGTTGCCGTGATTCACAATCGGAAGGCACGACCACCAATCCAGTTATATGCAAACGATGATTTCCTGCTCATCGTTTCAGAGATTCCCCTGCCTAATGAAGCTATGCGACCTGTATCTACCGCTATCTTACAGTATCTACAAGAAATAGAGCCGAAATCCATAACGGCATTGGGAGGAACACCTTTACCTCCTGCCCTTCGATCGCAAATTGAGGTTCCAGAGGTTTATGGAATTGCTACAACAGAGTCAGCATATGACCAAATTATGGATAAGAAAATCAAGTTTTTAGATGAGGGAATTGTTGTAGGTGCTTACGCAATTTTGCTTCTAGAGGCACAACGACAAAAGATCCCGGTAACTTACATCATGGCACAAGCTTTCCTAAATTTCCCTGATCCCGGAGCAGCTGCAGAAACCATAAAGACCCTGTCTACTTTAACGGGCATTCCGATTCCTACAAAGGCACTAATTGAAGGGGCAGAAGAGGTTCGTGTTCGGGTTCGAGATTTAATGAATCAAACGGCCACAACCATGCAGACTAGTGGTAAAGAACAGGAGTTCCAGATACCTGCATTTTACTCGTGATAGGAGGTTCAAGACATGCCTGAAGTGAAACAGCCCAAGAAACGAAAAAATGAACTTGAACGCCTTGATGATTCAGTCAAAGATCTACAAACTCGATTTGATGAAATCTTTGGCACATCGATGGGAGTACGTTCAAAGAGTCGAAATTTATGGGATGGAGATGCCTGTTGTCTTGAAGCTCTGGGTGATGTTCAAGAAACCGAAACCGAATATGTTGTGACCCTAGATTTGCCCATGGTAAACAAGGAGGATATTAAAATCACCGCATCTGATAGAGAACTCACCGTCCAGGCTAAAATGCGCGAAGAGATCCACTATGAGAGATGGGGAACGGTCCAACGTGAAATTCGCTTTCAAAGTCTGTCAAAGAAGGTTCCCCTCCCACGAGATGCCGATGCCGACCATATCAAAGCCGGATTTAATGAAGGATTCTTAGAAATCCATATTCCCAAAAGAAAGCAGAAAAGACAGGTACAAATTGATTAGCCTAGCATCTGTGTCTCCGCTATTTGATTTAACATGGCATCTGCCACATGAGGGGTTGAAGCCTAATACTGCGTCGTAATGAATTCAATACCAAGTTCACCCCCTTTTCGAGCTAAGACATCAAAGAAGGAATTCCCTCGGTCAACTATGATAACAAAGACATAGTGTACCTATTCATTGGCAAAACATTGGGCTAGATTTTCCTCGCTTGAAATTATCACGATTTCACAGATCCTTTCGTCAAAGGTTCGCCAACTACGGCATGTTTTGTCTTCTTACAGTCTACTGTTTGCGAAACAAGCGATATTTTTATATGTAGTTTTGAATATATATTCAAAACGTGCCAAGACCACATAAGCGTAGATTCGTTCACGCCGAACCCAATGTGAGCTACTATAAACCGAGAGGCATACCCATCGGCACAATTGATGAAGTTGTTCTAACTGTCGATGAGTATGAAGCTCTTCGTGTCAAAGATCACTTGGGACTTTCTCAAAACGAAGCTGCTCAGCAGTTAAAGGTGTCCCAACCCACTTTGCATCGGATTCTAAAATCCGCTCATGCCAAAGTCGCGGATGCCTTAGTAAACGGAAAAGCCCTTCGAATTGAGGGGGGACCCATCGAGTTACCAGATTTACGCTGGTTTAGATGTTTTACCTGTCAACACCAGTGGACGGAACCCTTTGGGACTGGTAGACCAAATAGCTGTCCTAAATGTGAGAGCCACTATCTGCGCCGGTTAGCACTATCAGAAGTTAATGAACAAGGAGATGTATGAAACGAAAATTTGTATAACCGCTCAAGGTCCAACCCTTGATGCCCCAATTGATTCTCGATTCGGACGATGCGCAAATTTCATTTTTGTAGACTCAAAGTCCATGAAGTTTGAAACCGTGCCTAATCCCGGAGCAATGGCAGGCGGAGGAGCTGGGATTCAAGCGGCTCAATTTGTTGTTGATCATCAAGCCCAAGTTGTCTTGACTGGTCACGTCGGACCAAACGCTTACCATGCCCTCAACTCTGGAGGCATAGAAGTATACACCGGGATTGCGGGAAGTGTACAAGATGCCATTAACCAATTCAAGAATAACCAGCTCACTAAGGCATCTTCATCAACCGCGCCTGCCCATACGGGAATGGGTCGACGTGGCGGAGGACGTGGTGGAGGACGCGGTGGGGGCCGCGATCGATGGTAAAAATGCTCAAATGAATTTTAGGAGATGTGCAATATGGTTGAACGTGTTGTTGTTCCTGTCTTGGATGAGGCAGGTGAAGCAAGCCAATTATCTCCACATTTTGGTCGAGCTCCACTCTTTGCAATCGTTCATTTCTCAGAGAATAGAGAGATTGGGAAAATTGAGTTCGCCCCTAATAGGAGTGAGCATTTCGGAGGACAAGGACGGCCCCCAGATATTCTTCTTAGCTTTGTACCAAATACAGTTATCACCTTTGGTATGGGTCCTCGAGCCCTTCGACGATTCCAAGCAGAGGGTGTTGCGGTCATGCAAGCAACATCACAGAATTTAGGCGAAGTCCTTAGAGCGTATCAGAACGACCAATTGATGGAATTAACTGAAGGATGTCGTGAAGCACGGCATAAATGATTGGATGAGTTTCATTGCTTTTGGATTAAGGTGCAAAATATATTGAAAATTGCCGTTGCTAGCGGAAAAGGAGGAACGGGAAAAACATCGTTTGCTGTAAACCTGGCCCTCTCCTTATCTGGTCCCGTCCAAGTATTAGACTGTGATGCAGATGAACCAAATGTACATACTCTTCTTCCGTTAAACGAGGAAGAAGTTGAACCCGTGTATACATTGGTACCTAAATTCAATCAGAAAAAATGCACTCAATCAAAAGAGTGTGTTAAATTCTGCCCTAATAATGCCATCTTTGTTGGTAAAAATGGGGTTAGTTTCTTTCCAGAACTGTGCATCGGTTGTGGGGGTTGTATTATCGTTTGCCCAAATCAAGCGATTAAAGAAGGCAAACGCAGATTGGGTGCAATCCATCATGGGGTTACAAAAGAAGGTGTGCAAGTTGTTTATGGAAACCTCGATGTCGGTGAACCCCTTGTCGTCCCAGTAATCAAGGCTGTTAAAGAACACGCTAGTATAAGTAATGAAACCACCGTGATTATCGATTGTCCGCCAGGTGTTTCTTGCCCCATGGTTGAATCAGTGCATGGCACAGATTATGCTATTTTAGTAACTGAACCAACTCCTTTTGGCTTACATGATCTGCAGCTGGCTGTTGACACTATCCGTCAGCTGGAAATCCCAATCGGGGTTGTGGTTAATAGAGCAGGAATTGGAGATCAGCATGTATACTCCTATTGTTCCAGCGAAGACCTTCCTATCTTGTTAGAAATTCCCCATAGTCGTCGAATTGCAGAATTATTCGCTGAAGGTATCCCATTTGTCACTAAAATGATTGAATGGAAACCGAAACTGGAAACTGCTTTCCAAACGATTCAGGAGGCTATCCGCTGATGAAAGAGCTTGTGATTGTAAGTGGAAAAGGCGGAACAGGAAAGACATCCATTGCTGCTTCATTAGCCGCTTTAGCGCCGAATGCAATTTTGGCAGACTGTGATGTTGATGCCCCTAACCTGCATCTACTGCTTGCTCCTGAAATCAAATCTTCCGAAGAATTCATTGAGGCGAAAGTCGCCATAATTAATCCCGAATTATGTACCAGTTGTGGTGTTTGTGAAGCTGCATGCAAATTTGATGCAATAACACCTGATTACCAAGTTGACCCAATTATGTGTGAAGGGTGCGGAGTCTGTTACGTAAGCTGTCCAACCTCAGCAATTGAGATGCAAGAACGACTTTCAGGTTACATCTATTCTTCCGAAACCAAGTATGGTCCTATGGCTCATGCCCTCTTGCTTGCAGGTGAAAGTAATTCAGGAAAACTAGTAACGCGTGTACGAGAACTCGCATCGAAATTAGCAACACAGCATGAGAAGGATCTTATCATAATTGATGGGCCACCAGGTATAGCTTGTGCAGCCATATCAGCAATTACTGGTGCTTCAGCGGGTCTCATTGTTACTGAACCCACAATGGCTGCTATTCATGATATGGAAAGAATCCTTGAACTTTTCGAACACTTTCGCATCCCTGTGAGTGTACTCATTAACAAAGCCGATTTGAACCGACAAAAAACTTCTGAAATTCGGAACTATTGTCAGCAGAAAGGTACACCCATTTTAGGTGAATTGCTTTATGATACCATTATGTACAAAGCCGTTGTTGCTGGACGTCCTATTGTTGAATTCGCACCAAGGAATCACCTCTCCAAGGCTTTAGAAAATATATGGAAAAACGTTGAGCAACAGCTCAACGCCCATGATTAAAAAAATGGGGAACCGTCTTGATCTGATTCTGATGTAGTAGGGTGCCGAAGACTATTTGCTAATTTTTGCTCCACAGCTAGGACAATAATTAGCGTCGATTGGGAGGGGAGCGCTACATTTAGTACAGAAATTTATGTTGGATGCGAATTGGTTTGGGAAGGGAGGGGTTTGTTCAGAAGCGGATCCTTGATTTTGTTGTTGTGAGTATAGGTACCAGCAACTACCACGCCCATAGAGCCAACCGGGTCGTTGCCATGGAGGCAGATGTGAGAAAGGTCCATTACCTGGCCATTGGCCTTGATTGCGTCCACGTCCTCGATTTCCACGTTGCCACATTTAGGTTATCACCTCTTTTTGTGTTTATGCACACAAGTATTTTGTGTATATGCACAGAAATATATAAATGTATCCAACCGCCAATTGATAATGAACAAAAATGAGATATCGTCGTGGATGGGGCGGCCGCGGACGTCCGCCAAAACCAGTTAGTTTAGGCCAGATACCTGCACAGACCTCTTTTATCCCAACCGAGATTAAAAACAGTAATCCCCTACACCTCTACGCGTCAGAACTTGAAGCAATGCGCCTTGTAGACAAGGATAGCCTAGAGCAAAAGGATGCAGGAAAAAAAATGGGAGTGTCTCGAGGAACGGTATGGCGTCTTCTTCAAAGCGGTCGAAAGAAAGTCATTACTGCACTAACAG
>JABXGS010000071.1 GCA_016550425.1 archaeon | reverse complement strand
TACGCAAAAGTAATACTTGCTTCACCAACTACTGAGGTAATATTACTTCCGAGGAACCAGTGTTCTGTATCATCGTAAAAATCAATGGTCTCCCCTGGCTGAGGAATACCATCCTGGGTTAGGGTAGCAGTAATTTGAAATTGGGCAAATCGATCAACAATTTGAGGGAAAACACTGAGGTTGAGATTGAAGTATGTACTCACGACATAGGGATCGTCATCAGGCACTGCCGGTTCAGGGGACATGCTACTTAGTGGGGGTACAGGTGGCGGACTGCCATCGGTAATAAAATTAGGTAATGGTGTTGGATCAAATTGAATCCAATACCCTTGCGAAGCTGTTGGAATATACACTTCGACCCAGAAATGTAAGTGCATAGGATGGAGTACACGTTGAGTTCCTTGGTTTTCTCCAAGAATTGCTCCAAATACAGGTCGTACAGCGATTCCGGCTTCACGGAGAAACATCGTATATGCCGTCGCGAAATCAATGCCGATGCCTCCACCTTGCTGGAGAAACCATTCAACATGCTCATCGTTTGGCCCAGGTCGTGTGACAAACGGATCGAAGGCAAAATTTGCCTTGAAATAATTTTGAATTGCAAAAGCCTGCTCAAAAGCCGTGTTCGGTACGCCAGCAAGGATCATAGATAGCCGGGTTTGCACATCTGAGCGGGTGGCTGAGCTCATATAGCTAAGTCCTTGTTGCTGATATTGGGCAAGAATTGCTCCGGGGGTTGCACTAGCTTGGAGTGATTGAGGACGGATCAGCGTCCAATTTCGGGGAACATAGGTGACATCGTATTGAAGGGTTGCCGTTCCTGTTTGATCAAAAAATCCATTGAAAAGTGCGGTTCCAAAATTGTCGACTTCAAAATTATAGGAATTAGGGTCCGAGAGATGAGGAAATTGAAGGGATTGATTAATAATCAATGGATCTGGCCACAAAGACAAGAGGGAAAAGGACCCAGTTACACCCTGATTCGTAATATTTTGCGTTACTGTGTAGACAACTTCACTCCCAGGATTCACTCCCGCTAGTGGAACCGTTGCATTCGTACTCTTTTCCCAGTCGGTTCCTGTATATCGATCATAGGCTGTATTTCGCCAATAACGAGGCGGTTCGGCTGGAGAAATGATGGCGACGATAAAAGAGGGGTCAAGGGACCAATTCAAATCTAAAGTGACATCATCAAGTGTAATATTGTCCAAGAAGGTGTCGTCTCCCCCTTCAACAGTCACTCCGCTTCCCCAATCTTCGACGTCATCGTAGGGTCTTTGACGAGGGATTGGTGGTACAAATATGAGTGGTAAAAGAAAGCTTAGAATTAGCAGTAGGATGATAACGACGGAGATAGCTGCCACTATGGACCGCTTGGAAACCACTTAATGCCACCAACTGAAACAAAGATTGAATCAACATAAACTTTGCTAGATTCGATGCAGAAACATTGAAAATATTGCAGTTTGAATGGTCACCCAATGTTTTTGTACCTTTTTAAACTAAGAATGGGTGCAACATGATACACATCGTAAAGAGGTGCTTTTCTGCAAAATCTCTGGCGTGACCTTTATCAAGAGATGGATAATCAACGCCAGTCATCAGCTACTGAGGCTGAATTACGATTTACGGGACTAATGACTTCACCTGGACCTGATGTAGCCAAAACGAAATTAGGGCAATATCTTCAAGAAGCCAAGATATTTCGGGCAAAGAAAGAATACAACTCTGCATTAGTTCTTATCCTTGTTAGTGGGGAATATTATTGGCGGCAACACAACCCTTCTCGAGCTGCCGGTCTATTACTCGAAGCCGCTGACCTCTTCTATTTACAAGATGCTTTGAAACCCAGCCAATCGTGCCTTCAAGGCGCCTTAGACCTATTGATTCGAAAATCCCTTTTGACCTGGTGGGAAAAAGAGATGCTCGGTAGTCTCTTCGTATTCGCTGCCTGCTTAACCCTTATCGCTGATGCTGCTAACTTAAGTAAGCATATCGATATCTTCCGCAAATCTCTTTCCAAAAAACAACAAACACGGTTCAGTCGAGAAGATGGCTACCGAGTAGCAATAGCCTTGCGCCGTGCTGTTACTCGCAAATCCTTGGGGCCTCTCGATGAACTAGAAACAAAAACTACCCTAAGAAGTCGATCAGAATATGCTACCCTTTATGAGTATATGCAGGATCTATCTGAACGGTATGCGATAATCCGGGATGGACTCATCGCCTTGCGACGCGAAATCCACCAGGAGGATTCCTAACCTTGTCATATGTCACGCATCTACGATGCCCTAAATGCGGAGCAAAATATACCCTCTCTCAAAATCCACAATTTTGTAAAACTCCAAAATGTGAGAACCGTATCGATATATATTATGATTTTTCAAAGCTAAAAGAAGTAATTTCTAAAAAGACCCTTAAGAAGCGCCCTGTTGGCGTTTGGCGTTATTTTGAACTACTTCCAATATTAGATCGAAAAAGCATAATAACGCTTGGTGAAGGCGGAACCCCTCTCCTTCGAAGTAGGCGCCTTGCTGAGTACTTAGGGGTTCGTGAACTATACATCAAAGATGAAACTCGAAATCCGACATGGTCGTTTAAAGATCGACCAATGACAGTGGGCGTATCCAAAGCTAACGAACAAGGATCCACTACCTTAGCTTCCGCCAGTAGTGGGAATGCCGCCGCAGCTCTTGCCGCCTACTGTGCGCGTGCTGGATTTTCATGTTATTGTTTTGTACCTGATATAGCCCCAATGGGGAAAATTGCCCAATTACTCTTGTATGGCGCAAAAGTCGTTCGTCTTCGGGGATTACACAAAGGCGACGATCCAACGGTTAAACTTCTACGAGACGCTTGTGCAGAGTATGGCTGGACTCCCTGTCCAAGCTTTGGACCTTTCAATCCTTACCAAGCTGAAGGTCCCAAGACCCTGGCCTATGAGATTATCGAACAACTAGAATGGCAAGTACCTGACGTCGTCTACGTTCAGGTGGGGGGTGGTGGACTTCTGGGTGGGCAATGGCGTGGGTTCACAGACTTCGAAAGCCTTGGACTAGTAAAGAAACACCCACAGATGGTCGCAGTTCAAGCTACAGGGTGTCCTCCGCTAGTACAAGCTTATCAAACAAACCAGGATCCATTCAAAATCATCCCTTATACTTCACCTCATAGTGTTGCGGAAGGATTATGTGATCCACTTCCCTGGGACGGTGATCTTGCACTAGCTGCAGTACGGGATTCAAAAGGTTCAGCACTTGCAGTAGACGATGAGGCTATCCTGCATGCCCAGCAACTATTGGCAAAATATGAAGGTATTTTTGCCGAACCTTCAGGAGTAACAGGCCTTGCAGGGTTAATTAATCACCTTGAATCTGGAGCTCAAGACCCTTCAGAAACAATTATCATTGAGGCAACTGGGGGCGGGCTAAAGGACCAAGATATCGTAATTCAACGAGTCTCAAAACCACCTGTAATTGATCCAGACCTTAAACAACTTCGCAATGCCCTTGGACTCAAAAAATAACAAAAGATACAACAACGAAACACAGTTAAACGATTTTTCCATGTGAAGCCTACTATAAGGAGCGAACCTGCGTGTGCGGCATATTCGCAATTACCAGTAATAAGCGAAACGATATCGGTGCAATTCTAGTCGAGTGTGCTGAGAAGCTTACCTACCGAGGATATGATACTGTAGGTGTCGCAACAGTATACAAGAATCGCATTCACCTACGAAAAGATGAAGGCAAGTTTGATGAAGTTGCCGAAAAACTTCGTCTTTATGAAATGCGTGGCTCAAAAGGAATTGCCCAGCTTCGATGGGCCACTTTTGGGGCACCAAGTAAGCTTAACGCTCAACCACACCTTGATTGTGACGAAGACCTGTGTGCTGCACATAACGGCAATATCTTGAATTTCCTTCCTCTACGTGAGCAATACACCGAGGAAGGACATGTTATTCGTAGTATGAACGATGGCGAGATCTGCGTTCATGCCGTTGAAAGATACTTCGATCAATCCGGAGACTTGGTGGACGCTATTCGAAAAGGTTGTAGTGATCTAAAAGGAGACTATGCCTTTGCAGTGATGCATAAAGACGATGATAAAATCTATGCAGTTAAAATGGGGTCGAGCCTCTTTGCAGGCATCGGAGATGGTGAAACCTGTGTAAGTAGTGACCTTCCCAGTATTTTACCTGTCACCAGAAAAATTGTCAATATCCATGATGGGGAGCTACTTATTCTTACTCCTACAAGTCTCGAAATCCTCCGAATTTCCGACGGAACCACGGTTGAAAGAAAGCCATACACTTCCGATGCAGACATCCGTGTAGCCCAAAAGGGTGGCTATCCCCATTTCATGCTCAAAGAAATCCATGAACAGGTCAGTGCCACACGAACACTCTTCAGCGCCATTCGGGAACCATATATTAGCCAATTCGTTGAATTACTCGTCGAAGCCAAAAGAGTCTTTTTCGTTGCCTGTGGATCCAGCTACCATGCTACAATTGTCGGAAGCTATTACCTAAACGATTTAGCTAATATTGCTACCATACCGGTAATCGGGGGCCAGTTCAACTCACTTTATGGCGACTCTTTTGGGAAAAATGATGTCGTTGTATGCGTCAGCCAAAGCGGTGAAACCAAAGATGTCATCGACGTCGTTCATCTTGCACAAGCAAACGATGCGAAAATCCTTAGCATTGTAAATGTATTAGGCTCAACCCTAACTCACCTCAGTGATTTGTATCTACCTATAGGCTCCGGTTTTGAAATCAGCGTCCCCGCCACAAAAACCTACACCAGCCAAGTTACCCTCCTTAACTTTCTGGCAACTAAAGCTGGTGAACAAATGGGTGTCTTAAAAGCAAAAGAAGCAGCTTACATGATCAACGAACTCAAAACTCAGCTTCCCACTCTTATCGACGAAACAATCTCGACAACGACATTGAAAGCACGAGCACTCGCACCCTACTTGTCCAAATTCCAACATTTCTATGTTCTAGGTCACGGGTTAACCCATGGTGTGGCTCTTGAAGGTGCACTAAAAATCAAAGAGGTTTGTTATATTGTTGCAGATGGCATGTATTCCAGCGAATTCAAGCATGGACCTCTAAGCATCGTCGATGAAGGTTACCCTGTTGTTTTTACCATTGCACCAAATGATGCGGAACACATTGTAAACCACTTAGCAGAAGTGG
Organism: archaeon; assembly: GCA_016550425.1. The sequence continues at coordinate 13,283 of JABXGS010000071.1, read as the reverse complement.
AATGTCGCGGCGCTCGAATCTTGGCTACGGGTGAACCCCACCCATTGATTCGCCGGTATGTTAACGAGGAGGATTTTCTTACTGTGCCTAAATCAAGCCAATACTTGAGTCCAATACTCCAAGTAATCCCCCTCCAACTCTTAGCCTACCATCTAGCGACTTACAAAGATATTGATCCAGATTATCCTCGTAACATCAGTAAGACGCTGACCGTGCGATAAGGTTACTGAGTGTTTTTCTTTGAACCTATCTATTATAGGCTTGTTGTAAATGTAAGAAGTTCAAGGCGTTAGTCGTAGTTACCGCCGCAATAATTTCTGGAGTAGTGTCTTTGAGCTCAGCTATCTTTGCTACTGATTGCGGAAGATTTGCAGGCTCGTTGGTTTGTCCCTGGACAGGAGATAAATATGGTGCATCAGTTTCTAAAAGCATATTCTCAACTGGCATAGCTGTCGCAATACGTTGCATTCTTTGGCGTGACACCACACTTGTGGGAACACTCATCAACATCCGTTGATTAGCAGCTTGCAAAACATGGTCCAGGCTATTAAAACAATGCAACTGAACATCAAACATTTTCTCCTCCCTTAAAATCTGCAGGGCATCTGCTTCTGCATCACGTGAATGAATTACTATCGGTAAATTCAATTCATCCGCAAGGTGAATGAATTGTCTAAAGACTGTTTGTTGATATGCCCGTTTCTCTGGATTTTTTACCCAATAGTAATCTAATCCTACTTCTCCAATTGCAACAATATCTTCTGCATAATCATGGATAGCATTGATTGTCCGTTTTACCATATTCGGTGTCGCTCGTGGAGGGTGTAACCCAAAAGTAGGCCAAATGAATCCAGGAAATCGTTTTTTCAACTCAAGCGCTTTGGGAAAAAACTTTGGCTCTATCGGACTCACTACCACTCCAATGACTCCAACTTCTTGTGCACGCCGAATGATAGCGTCAGCTTTTGAATAGAGACGAGGCATCTCAAGATGTGAATGGGTATCAAAAAGCTCCACTATTAAATCCCTTCTCGATAGCGTCTTCTCGAAAGCTTCAAAAGGTTTTGGCTCTATCGCATCCACACAATTTGCTTCAGTAGTTGAGTAAGATGGATCTCCGTGGCAGAGACATGATAACCACCCAAGAGTGGTCTCGAGAAGAACTTGATGCGGTTCTCAAATTTTCAAAAGATTTAAAGAAAAAAAGCAAAGCGGGAAAATCTCCCCACCTCTTATCTGATAAGACCTTTTTCATGCTTTTTTATAATACTAGCACTCGAACTCGTGCTAGCTTTGAAGCCGCACTCACCGAACTAGGCGGGCATGCACAATTCCTGGAACCTGGGGCGATGCGCCTTGGAGAAGGTGAAAGTGTTAAAGACACCGCTAAGACGCTTGCCCGATACGGTCACGGTATTGGCATTCGCATTCTCGAAAAGGCTGTTGGATATGTCTATGGGCGAGGGAACCAGGTGCTCCGGGACTATGCAAAATGGGCTGATATTCCCATCATCAACATGGCTGACGACAAATTTCATCCTTGTCAGTCTCTAACAGATCTCATGACAGTTCAAGAAAATTTCCCCAAGATTCAAGGAAAGAAATTCCTTTTCTCATGGGCCTATAGTCGACATTCCCGCTCTTGGTGTAGTGTACAAAGCGCAATATTAACTGCTACTCGGTTTGGGATGGATGTTACTCTTGCTCATCCACCTGGATTTGAACTAGATCCTGAAGTTATGGAATGGTGTCATCAAAATGCCAACGAATCTGGCGGTGATTTTTCAATTACCAATAACGTCCAAGAAGCATATAATGGCGCCCATGTTGTTTATCCTCGATCATGGATGAGCGCTGAATGTTCCGCTGTTGGCATCGATAAATGGGGTGAAGACCGCGAAGCTAAGCTCCACGAAAAATATCGTGACTGGATTTGTAATTCAGATTTAATGGATTTTACCAGTAAAGATGCTATCTATATGCATTGTCTTCCAGTCTTTCGTGGCGAAGAGGCAACCGACGAAGTTGTAGATAGCCCACAAAGTGTTATCTTCGACCAAGCGGAAAATCGCCTACATTTACAGAAAGGTCTATTATCCTTAGTTATGAGCGACGAAAACCTACTCTAAAGGTCCAATTAACGCTTCTGAGGTTCACCCATAATTGCAGCCATGACGGCTTTTTGGGTGTGAAGTCGATTTTCAGCTTCATCAAAAGCAATACTCCATTTTCCATCCAAAACTTCGTCAGCTACTTCGAATCCTCGGTCAGCTGGTAAGCAATGCATGTATTTGACATCTTTTGCACCCAGATCCATTTTGTCTGGTGTTGCTATCCAATCCTTATTTGCATCAAATAACTTCTTGCATCCCTCCCAATCTTCAGCAGGAGCGATTGGAGGAATATGATGTTTACTGGTCCAACACTTTGGGTATACATAATGGGCACCTGTAAAAGCCTCTTCCATGTCATTGATGATTTCAAAGGAGCCACCATATTCGGCAACATTCTTCTCACACATCTCAATGATTTTTGGATCTAGTTCAAAGCCCTTAGGATGTGCAAGGACAGTGTCCATACCCCATTTCGTACCCATTAGAATGCCACTCTGGGGGACAGCGAGAGGTTTCTGTGTGCTGGGACTGTATGCCCAACTCATAACAAATTTTTTACCTTGGACCTTTGGGGTGTGCTCTTGGATAGCTTGCATGTCAGCCATGGCTTGGCATGGATGATATACATCATCTTCCATGTTGATGAGAGGAACATCGGACCACTTAGCAAATTCACGCAGGATTCGATGACCACGACCATAAATCCATTTAGCGTGAGATCCATAAATTCGAATTGCAATCGCGTCACCCATTCGCGCAAGCACTCGTGCCACATCAGAAATGCGTTCGCTAGTGTACGCTTCTTCATCGTCTGGCAACGCTGGTCGATACACATCCTGTGGGGAAAGAAAGTGCGCATGACCTCCCATCTGAGTCATACCCGCTTCAAAGGAGTTTCGAGTGCGTAAGGATCGATTAAAGAAAATCATGAATAACGTTTGACGAAGAAGATAATCATGTGGTTCACGCGCCTTTTGTAATTTCTTCATTTCAATTGCTGCATCAATTAGTGTTTGTAGCTCTTCTTGGTTCCATTCTTGAATAGTCAACCAGTCGCGACCATGGAATTTACCAACAATATCAGCACCCATTATAGAGTCACCTCAATTAACTGCGAATAAAATCAAAAGCGCCTTTAATTTGTTTGCCATCGACTTTGAATCTTAACCTCTGCTCGCTCCAGTAGTTTCTGTCCGTGTATCCTGGCATTCTCAATGACTTTCTCTTCGTCCAAAGTTAGAAGCTTGCCTTCGTGGACAAGGATTTGTCCATTGACAATTGTTGTATATACATCGAAACCGTTGGCTGCGTATATGATATTACTGACGGGATTATAGGTGGGAGCGAGATTCAACTGTGTCGTGTCTACCATAACCAAGTCTGCCCGCTTTCCCACTTCTATACTTCCAATTTCCTTTTCCAATCCTATGGCTTTAGCCCCATTGATTGTGGCCATTTCCAGCACTGTTTCTGCAGGCATCGTCAAAGGATCTAAGGTTCGTGCTTTATGAATTACTGCTGCAAGAAACATTTCACGGAACATATCATAGGCATTATTACTCGGTCCTCCATCACATCCCAAGCAGACATTGATTCCAGCGTCTAACATTTCCGGAATTGGTGCAATTCCGGAGGCTAATTTCGAATTGCTTGCTGGGCAATGACACATATGCGTGCCTGTTTCAACATAAATCGGGAATTCCTGAGGACTAATCCACACCCCGTGTACTAAGACGCAGTTTTCTCCCATCATACCCACTTCATTGGCAAACTCTGCTGGTAGCTGATTGAATTGGGATTTTGTATACTCTACGTCTTCCTTTACTTCCCCCAGATGCATAGTAATCCTCATGTGGCGTTTCTGTGAGAGGTCTGCAACCCGGCGATATAATTCCGGGCTAACTGCTCCCGGTGTTCGGGCACCCCACCAGATGAAGATCCGTCCCTCGGCGGCTCCCTGCCATTTTGTATGCATCGAAAGCGTTTCAGCGATGCATTCCTCGGGGTCCTCAATCATTCCTTCATACATGATGGCTTCTTCGTCTGCGTAGCCGGTCCAATCCATGAAGAGCTTTGATAAACACCCCCGTATCCCTGTTTTTTCGACAACCCGTGCAATCCCCTCGAACCCATAGCGTTTGTGAATCATGCTTTCCAGGAAACTGGTTGTACCCGATTTGAGCATCTCGGCAATACAGAGTTCGGCACTAACTTTTCCATCTTCGGGAGTAAAATTGCCTTGTAAAACCCAAACGTAATCGCGAAGCCAAGGGATGAGGTCCACGTCATCTGCCGTACCCCGAATTAGGGCTTGAGCAAGGTGTACGTGACAATCGACAAGACCGGGGAGGAGAATCTTGTTTTTCCCTGAAATTCGAGTGTCCGCGCTGTATTGCTGCTTGATTTCATAGGATTTTCCCACAGCAATGATTCTTTGGTCATCGACAACCACTGCTCCGTCAGAAATGATTCGACGTTGTGGATCTACGGTTATGACGGTTGCTCCGTCGATTATCAAATCCGCCATCTGAATCAGCACTGAGCATGCTGTTCACTCCTATTAAGCGTTGGGATTATCTGGAAATAAGGAAACCAGCATGTTTTTGAGTTACAGGAGGTTTGCGGTGAAAGGAGAAGCTATATTATGCATGTCATTGTTCGGACCATTGGACCTTTTTCTGAGCGGTTTGGTTTTCAACAACTTACGGTTAATTTCAAAGGGCGCACGGTGCTGGATCTGTTAAATCAGCTTTGTGAAGAGCAAGGGAGTAAATTCTGTAACACAATCTTTGATAAAGAGGGTCAATTGCATCGCTACATCAAGGTTCTCGTGAATGGTCGTGGACTACACGTATTACAGGGTCTTGATACTGCGCTCTCCGATGGAGACATCATTGCACTATTCCCACCAGTTGCGGGTGGTCAGTTTTTGAGTTAAACGTTAATTCCCAGCTTCTCCCAGAGTTTAGGAACGACCCGTTCAAGTGCCTTTTCAACAACTTCTGCTTTCACCGACACTACTTGGTGGTCTTCGACCACTTGTCTACCATTTACGAACACATGCTCAACCTCATGTGCAGTACAGCCATAGACAAGATAACCATAAATTCCGCTAGGGAGAATCGGTGTAACCCGGGGATTGGGGTGAAGCATAACAATGTCTGCTAGTTTTCCCTGTTCGATGGAACCAAGCTTGTTTCCTAGACCATATGCTTGGGCCCCATTAATGGTTGCCATCTCAATAATTTGCTGAGGTGTGGTTACTCGGGTATCGTGGTGATGTAATTTATGGACAAGGAACGCTGTGCGGATATTTTCCATGGCATCGAAAATGAATCCATCGTTCCCCAAACAAACTGGAATGCCCAACTCATACATTTCCTTCACAGGACTCGTTCCCACGGCATTGTTCATATTACTCATGGGATTATGGGCAACTATAGCCCCGCTTCCTTTAATCAACTCAAGCTCGTCGTGATTGACATGAACACAATGGGCTAGAACCACATCGGTTCCAAGTACTCCAAGGTCAAAGAGTCGTTCGACCGTGCGTTTATCATACCTTTCGATGTTGTGGTATACATCAATGAGCCCTTCACTTGTATGAATCGTCAGGGGTGCTGGGAGCTCATCTGCTTTCTCCCTGGTTTTTATGATTAACTCATCACTTAGGGTAAAGGAGGCATGTAAGCTGTACATCCCTGAGAGCAAATTGTTTGGGGTTTTTTGGAGTTTCGTGATAAATCGGACATTCTCTTTGAGCCCTCGCTCTCCTTCCTTCTTCGAATTCCTTTCCGTGGCTTCGAATGCAAGAATTCCCCGCATCCCGGTTTCAGTAACACCCTTCGCGATAGCATCCAAAACACCTTCAATGGACCCTGGTCCAGAATAGGTATCGGCAAAACAGGTAGTTCCACTGCGAAGAAACTCATAACAGGCGGCAAGAGCACTCGCATACGCGTCTTCATTTACAAATGCAGAGTCCACCTTCCACCAAATACGATCGAGAATTTGGAGAAAATCAGTGGTAGGTTTAATATCCAATGGGGCTCCCCGGAGCATGATTCCATATAGATGGGTGTGCCCACAGATGAATCCAGGCAGCACCATTCGCCCAGTCCCATCAATCACCTGGTCAGCAGATTCTTTGAGGCTTTTACCAATCGCCTTAATTTTAATCCCATCTATAAGAAGGTCTGTGTCCTCTAGGACCCGGCGTTGATTATCCATCGTAACAATTACCGCGTTTTTGATCAATGTCCGCATCAGTATTCGCTTCCAACATAGGGTAATTGATGAATATGGTAATCGAGTAAGCCTTTAAGGCTTCCATGTCCCATTTTTCAGGGCGTGTATTCCCATGAACAAGTCATCTCACAAAGTTCTAGTCGTTGACCCGGAGAAATGTACAGGGTGTGGGATTTGTACACTGGTTTGCTCCTTCCGTCACAATCAAGAGTACAATCCTGCTCGGGCGCTACTTACGATTATACGCGATGAAAAAACCGGAATTAACATCCCAGTAATCTGTCAGCATTGTGAAACCCCATTATGTATGGAAAGTTGTCCTGCTGATGCTATTTATCGAGATCCCAACACCAATGCCGTTTGCATCACACAGAAGAACTGTATTGGCTGTCATCAATGCCTTATCGCTTGTCCCTTTGGTGGAATTCATATAGATCCCACGGATGGGCGCACAGTCAAATGTGACTTATGCGAAGGGTATGCGATGTGTGCCCAATTTTGTCCTAGAGGGGCCTTGTTATACATTGAACCAGGTGAGTTGACTAAGCGGCTCCGTGAAAAAGGCGTAAAACAAGCTGCTGATTATCTTCACGTGATTACTGGAGGTGCGAAAGGATGACAAAGCGCAATGAATACTTTGGATATGCTGGAAGAATTGCAGATATCGATCTAACGAAATCTGAAGTAGAAATACAAGCATTGGATACTGAATTTGCAAAGACGTACTTAGGTGGAACCGGCTTTGCTTCCCGGATTTTATGGGATCGAGTAAAACCGGGTACGGATCCCTTAGACCCGCAGAATCCATTAATTTTCGGAGTAGGTCCTGTTACTGGCGCCTTCTTTTCGCCTTCGGGACGCTTTATGGTGGCTTTTAAGTCTCCTCTAACCGGCGTATGGGGTGAAGCACACTGTGGGGGGCATTGGGGGCCTCAACTCAAGTACGCTGGATTTGATATGCTGATTATTCAAGGTAAAGCACCTAAACCGGTTTATCTTATGGTGCAAGATGAGAACGTGACTATCCACGATGCGACCCATCTATGGACGCGGGATACTACCGAGACCACAGATCTCATCAAAGAAGAGCATGGTGATAATGACATCGAGGTTGCTTCCATCGGAATAGCTGGTGAAAATGGCGTCCGTTACGCAGCCATCATAGGCTCTTATTATCGGGCGGCAGGTCGGGCAGGGGGAGGAGCTGTGATGGGGAGTAAGAATCTAAAAGCGGTCGCTGCTCGAGGATTTGGTGGGGTAAAGGTTGCCCAGCACGGAAAATTCTTGGCTGCTGCACGGAAGGGCTATGATCGGATGACAACCGGGAAGTGGGGGGAAATGAACGAGGAATCTCTTGGAAAATATGGTACAACAAACCTTGTTACAACCATAGGAGAGATTGGTCGACTGCCCACGAAAAATCATACTACTGGAGTTTATCCTGATGCTGATGCCATTGGACCCGAAACTATCCGTAAAAAATATCGAACAAGTCGGGAATCCTGTTTTGGGTGTGCTCTTCAATGCAAATTCACATCCCAGGTGAAATCTGGTCCATATCAGGTGATGACCGGGGGACCAGAATATGAGACCCTCATGGCATTTGGCAGTAACTGTTTGAATAGTAATATCGAATCAATTCTTTATGCGAATCAGCTTTGCAATCGTTATGGATTAGATACGATTAGTACCGGTTGTACTATTGCTTTCTTAATGGAAGCTGCTGAACATGGGCTTATCACATCTAAGGAAGCTGATGGCTTAGACCTCTCCTGGGGTAAGGAGGAAACAATAATTGCCCTTACCGAAAAGATTGCTAAACGTGAGGGAATAGGTGATTTACTGGCTGAAGGGTCTATGCGGGCTGCTCAGAAAATCGGAAAGGGAGCAGAGCGCTTCGCTATTCATGTGAAAGGAATGGAGGCTTCAGGTCAAGATCCCCGCCCACAACAGAGTGTAGGGTTAACCTATGCCACCAATGTACGTGGCGCTGATCATCTCCGCAGCCTTAGCTGCTACGAAGAACTCGGTTTTCCTGATGTGGCAATCGAACGATTTGGGGAAGAACATGCCTCAGAAGTGATGGATTTACACAGCACCGCTTACAAAGGCCATCTAATAAAGGATCAAGAGGACCTTTACGTAATTGTCGATAGCGTAATTCTCTGCAAATATGGGACTATGTGGCCCCCAGTCTACTATTTTGATATCATTGCTGAAATGTTAGGTCCTCTCACCGGCTTTGATGAATTTGGCGATGTTAAAGGGCTAAGAACAATAGCTGAACGGATTAGTAATCTCCGACGCTGTTTTAATGTCCGAGAAGGCGTCACTCGGGAAAAGGAGCAGCTTCATCCACGGTTTACCGAAGAACCTATTCCCGACGGCCCTGCAAAAGGTCAGGTGTGTGATCTCGATCCAATGCTTGATGAATATTACGAAGTTCGAAACTGGACAAAGGATGGACTTCCGAAACGGTCTGAACTGGTACGCTTAGGTTTAGACGATGTAGCGGATTACCTTGCGAAAATAGGAAAGTTGGTTGAAGAATGATGACTATGAATTTAGGTGTGGATATTGCTGGAATCGCCCTCCGGAATCCGGTATTAACTGCTGCCGGTCCGACAAGTCGAGATGCAGAGATCCTTTTGAAGGCAGCTCGGGGCGGCGTCGGTGGGTTGGTTGCAAAAACAATCAGTGTGAAACCTGCAGAGGTTCCCCGTCCCAACATGCAAACACTTGATCGTGGGAAAAGCCGATGGATACTAGCCACAGCGATGCAAAATAAAATTGTACATTTTGAACGCATCAACGTGCGTGGGGCATACGGTTTACTAAATCATGAATTGTGGAGTGATAAGTCCTACAAAAAATGGCTCAAGCACGAATATCCGCGGGCAAAGGAAGCAGGTCTTTCTCTCATAGCATCGGTTGGTTACACTCCAGACGAACTAAAAACACTTGCACCACTTGTCGAGCAAGCAGGTGTCGATGGCATCGAATTTAGCACCCATTATATTGAAACTGATCCAAAAGTCTTCAACGAAGTAGCAAAAACGCTGAAAGAAGCCGTAGATATTCCCGTCTTTGCAAAAATGAGTCCTCATGTCAAAGACTTGACTGTATTTACTAAAGCGGTAGATAGGTATGTTGATGGCTTCGTAGCAATCAATACGCTAGGTCCCTGTCTTCACATTGATATCGAAACCGGGCGTCCACTGCTTGGGGGGCCAGGTGGTGTTGGTTGGTTATCCGGTCCAGCTATCAAACCTCTTGCCGTTCGTTGTGTCGCTGATATTGCTCGAGGCACGTCTAAACCTGTTATTGGCGTTGGAGGTGTTAGCACAGGCGAAGACGCTATCGAATTTCTTATGTGCGGCGCCACGGCTGTGCAAGTCTGTACCGCCGCTATATTAGAAGGAAATTCCGTTTATGGACGCATCGCTAACGAAATGGCTGAGTTCCTCAAATCCCATGGACACGATTCACCACTCGATGTTCAGGGGGCGGCTCTCAAACATCTGCCTACTGAAACTCTCCGAATCGAAAGTCTACCTCCCACCGTAGATAATGACGCCTGCTCAGGGTGTGGATTATGCGCAAAATCCTGTACCTACTCAGCCATCACCGTTAATCCCCAAACATCTAAGGCCCAAGTGGATCCTAAACTCTGTTATGGCTGTGGCGTTTGCGTAAGTATCTGCCCCCATCGCGCTCTATCATTCGAGACGACTGGATAAGGTGAATGAATCCAAATGACCAAGAAGGCCCAAGTCACTGTTCGCATGTTTACTAGTTTAAGAGCCCTCACTGGAATCCGCGAAACCCAACTAAAGGCAGAAGATGTTCAAGAAGTCATTAACACTCTAAGCAAGCAATTCGGAGAAAAATTTGACAAAATGGTTTTGGAGCCAGACGGATCACTCAAATCATACTTTCATGTCCTCGTCAATGGACGACATGTTAGACTCCAACAAGGATTACAAACTCCTCTCTCTGAAGGAGATGTCGTAGCAATTTTTCCACCAATCGGTGGTGGGTGAAAATCAGGGGGATATTCATTATTTTTTCTTTTTCGCGTTCTGCATTGCTTCGACTGTCTTAGAGAGTAGCTTCCCTTTATCCTCCAAAATTGTCTGTTCAATAATGGTTCCTTGAATAATAATATCGGCCCCAGCGTTGCATAAGGCGGCTGCTTGATCCGGGGAATTGATTCCTCCGCCTATCGCCAAAGGAATATCAACTTTGCTTGAAACTAGTTTAATCATTGGGAGGGGAACTGTATTATCTGCGCCGGACCCTGCCTCTAAGTAGAGTAGTCGAAACCCCATATATTGAGCTGCTAATGAATAGCCTAGCGCAATTTCCGGTTTGTCTCTAGGGAGAAGTCGTGCATCCCCTACAAATCCTGCAGTCCCTCCAGGATGGACAACAAGATACGCCATCGAAATGGGTTCAAGATTGTAACTTTTAATGTGACGTGCCGCAAGAGTTTGTGCATCAATCATCCAGTAGGTTGTGCGCGAATTCAAGAGACTCATGAAAAAGACTGCGTCGGCAGAGTGGGAAAGGCCTGATACGTTGCCTGGGAACAGGATTACTGGAATATCAACCTGTTTTTTGATTTCTTCCACTGATTCATCAATAATCCCAAATGCTGTTGATCCCCCAACCATTATACCATTACTTCCAGCCTGCTCCGCAAATTTAGCAATCTTACCTGCAACAACCGCTGATTGTTTCATAGGATCAGGATCAATGAGCGTGAGGTGTGCCACACCTGCCTCTTCGATGGTCTTGAGGAGGCTTTTCCATGTCGGGCCTGGACTTATCATTCTAATACCGCCGGTTCATGCATGCAGCGTACAAGCTTTTAAATTTGCTATCGTTGGGCAAGAATTTTTGCTACCCCTGGGGCTACGTGTGCGGTTTTTCTCTCCCAGTCCACTGAAACTAGTTTTCGTAGTTCAAACCAACGTATATAGTTGCGAACCTGACTTTCACTGATGTGGAGGTTTTTAGCCAAGTCAAAAAAGCCTGTTTTTCCAGTGGCTCCAAAAGCGCGAAGAATGGGACTCCATTCATAGACGATGAGCATAGCCATAGCTGGCAAAAGTTTCTCTGTATTATATTCCGTTTTATTACTAATTGGAATTACAGGAACGCCAACCATAAAACTAAGATCATGGCGAATTCTTTCAGGTGTTCTTGCAGCCCTTAGGTCTTGTTTATTGGCTGCAACAATGCATGGGACATTGGGTAAGAGATCGCTGATTTCAGTCCAAATGTATCGGGCTTCTGCGTCGCCATCAGGTTTACTTGCATCCACTACAAAGAGAATTCCGTCAGCACCTTCTGATATTATTCGACGTAATACCTTAAATCGAGCAAGACCCGGTGTTCCGAATAAACGGATAGGAATTCCAAATGCTTCTGCGACACCATGATCAAGACCCACAGTGGTTCCATTTGCTTGAATGTTAATGACATTATCTTTGGCTAGATTCTTAATGAGGGCACTTTTGCCAGAAAGGTGGGGTCCAGTTACAAGCACTTTCATATTACCAAATTCCTTGAATATCATTGCATTAATCAGTGAAAGGGCACATTCTTAGAAAGCCCCGCGGATAATTCACACTTAAAAGGTTTAAATTTAAACCTTGCTTCTAAGGCGGTTTTATCAAATTTTATTCAGGTATTTCTATACCATATTTTACGAGGTCTGTGACCAAATCGTCAAGGTCTAGTCGGTGAAGGACACGTTTAGTTGGCACTCCATCCTTCAATCGCCATCCTCGCATCTTGTAATATTCATCCAGCATTTGATCTAATTCGACAACTTGACCTTTCGATGGTCCTTCAGGCGCAGGGGTTTCTGTTAGGCGTCGAGGCAGTGAATCATCTTTCCGACGAATTCCTTCACGTACATTGAAACAACGGTTTAGGTTGACGATTCGTTCACCAATTACTCGTAATTGGTTCTCTGTTATCGGGATTCCCACTGTAACATCGAACGCCTTCACAATGTCTTCATAAAAGAGGACAGGAGGAATCAATGTGCCATATTTACAAACCCCTAAGGATTCAACAACTGCACAAAAGTCTTCATTCTCTTTCACCATGATACCCTTATAGGTAGGATCAAGCCGATCTCCAATCTCTGGCAAATATTTCGCTCCATAGCGAATGCCGATTTCCTCGTCAAATCCCACCTCATCAAGAACGGGAAAAGCATACAGATGATCAGCTCCGCGTGCTGCAGTAGCTGCTGCTAATCCCATGGATTTTTGCGCTCGAGGTTCCTGACCTGCAATCTCTTGTTTTTTACTGTGCATCACAAATTTTTCGGTTCCTCGTCCAATTCGTTTAGCTGCTCGATAACTACCTTCCGCAAGTATATCCCCGAATCCTTCACGATGTGCTATCATATGGATAAGTTTGATTATAGATTCATGGTTTCCCCAGCTTAGATCTAGCCCACCGGTATCTTCAGCTGTTATTAACCCCTCATCCCAAGCCTCCATTGCCCAACTAATTGTTGCCCCAGTCGAAATGGTGTCCAATCCATACAAGTTACTTAGATGGTGTCCATAGAGGATGGATTCAAGATTGGCGTTCCCACATCGACTTCCCATGGCCGATTGTGTTTCATATTCAGGTGATCCGCCACAATAAGCGTAAGGCCCATTCCGGACGCAAGTATATCGGCCACAACGTTGTAGACACGCAAAATCAGCTCGCGGTTTTACCAGATATTTCTTTCTTATCGCTTCACCACTAATTTTCTCGTATTCTGCAAATACACCAGAACGCATATTATAGCTTGGGAGGCGTCCAATTTCTTGCATTAATTCGACTAGGTTAGTCGTTCCATACATTGCACGACTAGCCGTAAAGGGGCTTGAAAGCATTTTCCTATGT
>JABXGS010000070.1 GCA_016550425.1 archaeon | reverse complement strand
GATTTCATGAATATCGTTGATTTGATACGGGGTTATTAGCTACTTCGAAATATGAAAGCGCCTCAAAGAATTCCTACAAAGAATGGAAATTAATGGGTACTATTAGGTCCAATGTTTTATTCAAAATGTCTCTTAAAAGAAATGACTATTTATCAATGATGAATATGTAAAAATGCATTTGATGTGATTTTACTTTGACTATTTATCCTTCGGTATCGTCATAGGCTTCCTCTTTGGTGGGGTTTTAGGCTTAGACTTAGGTGGAGGCTTCGCTTTTTCGGGCATTTGAACGATTACCTTATGTAAGACGGCTAAGCGTAAAACATCTCCTTCCTTGAGATTGGCACTATCAATCAACCATTGCGGAAGTTGAACCATGTTTCCCTTTGTTACGCTAGCATTAAACTCAATCATCATAGCTCACCAGAACCTGGTCTTTTCATCTGCTCCTTCTAACCATGGCGTAACCCCTATTTAAGGAACCCGCGCCTATTTACGAAAATGAGTCACTTCTAAAGGTCTTCGAAACTCCTTTCTTCTTCCTTCAATGGAAAAGCTCTTTTCTCCTGGTGGATAACAGCTCAAGGCGACGGTGATAACTGTGCAGATACTTCCCTATGTTCAAACGAGCGTGTTTGTTGATGATCGCTATCCATTTGGTGGGAATCAACTCGCTACCTTTTGGAATAAAAAAGAAAATGCGCAAATCAAAACCGAGATCATGCAAGGAATCGCTCTGGAAATGAATTTCTCCGAAACCACCTTTATTGAAGAGCCCAGCATCAAAAATTGCTCTGTAAAAGTACGTATTTTTACACCAGCTAAAGAAATTCCCTTTGCAGGACATCCTACTCTGGGAACGGCCTTTGTCCTTAAACACACAAAGCTAGTAGACTCTTCAATTACTAAGCTCAACCTGGAATTGGGTATTGGAGCTATTCCTGTTGAGTATCCCTCATCTGATACTGTTCAGATGATTCAACACAGTCCCAAATTTTTGAACGAATTTTCTAACCGGACTGCCATAGCTGAAACAGTGAACCTCCCAGTTTCAACTATTTCAACTAAATATCCGATGCAGTATGTGAGTACAGGAACGCCTTTTCTCATTATCCCACTGACCTCTCTGAAGGCCCTTCAACAAGCCCAACCTAATGGCTCGTTAATCCTTCAGACACTTCAGAATCAGCTCACCAAAAAAATTGTCTTGTTGAGCACTGAAACTATAAACCACGATTCAGATGTTCATGTACGTATGTTCGCTCCTGATGTAGGTGTTATTGAAGATCCTGCAACTGGGAGCGCTGCGGGACCAATCGGAGCCTACGTTGAACAGTATAATCTGCTTCAACGAGATACGAAAGGTGAACCAGTTTTTATTGAACAGGGATATGAAATTAGGCGCCCAAGTCAGTTGATTGCTAAAGTTATCGGTAAAAAGGAAGCCGAAAAGGTATTAGTATCAGGGAAAGTGAAACTCATCGCAGAGGGAAGCTTCTATGTAAACTGATATTGTTATGACTAAGAGCTGAAGATATTGATGGATTCAATATCCTATCCCCCGGATAAGGCACAATTCAGCGAAGAACTCAAACAATATTTTACCAAACTTTTTGGAGCTACTCGAAGCCATCAGCTTGCCGTTGCTCTTCGCCAACCTGGAAGCTTCTTTTATCTTCGCACAAATACGCTACGAACAACAACTCAAGAGTTAGTTACTCAACTTCAAACTGAAAACATCTCTGCAGTTATTGCCGATCCCGAATTAAATGCTGTAGCCCTTTCCATTCGTCCTGGAGCACCTGTTCCTAAATATAACAAAATCGTTGTTGCAGATAAAGCTAGCAGTGAAAACGTTCTCCTTGGAAGTCATCTCTATCGACCAGGCGTTATACGTGCAGACCGTTTTTTTGAAGGTGATGAAGTCACTGTAGTAAATCCACGTGGATACATTGTAGGCAGTGGAAACGTACAAACGAATAGTTCCCAACTCCCTACACAAAAACAGGGGTTAGTCGTGAAGATAACAAACCCCTTTTACTCACTTCCAAGCATGGCAGATTCAATCGCTTATCAAGATGGTCTATTTTATTCTCAGTCTCTCTCTGCTATGCTCGTAGCACCAATCCTCGATCCTCAACAAGGGGAAACCATCATTGATTTTTGTGCAGCTCCTGGAGGAAAAAGTACACATATTGCCCAATTAACCAAGAATCAATGCCATTTGTTCTCTGTGGATCGATCAAAGAAACGCATCAAACGATTAATGACGGAATCAGGGCGTTTAGGAATTACCTGTATTACACCCTTTGTTGGGAGAGCTAAGGAATTCGTAGAGCAACACCCCCAGATGCAAGCTGATCGCGTATTAGTAGACCCACCATGCACAGCCTTAGGAGTCCGTCCTAAACTCTATGATGAGACTACAATGGCACGAATTCAGAGTACGGCTTCTTATCAACGGATGATTCTAGAATCTGCTGTACCTTTACTTCGACCAAGTGGTATCTTGGTCTACTCTACTTGTACGCTTACTGTGGAAGAGAATGAACACAATATTCAATACCTGATTGATAGTCACGGGTTCAAATTAGAACCTCAAACACCGTATAAAGGAATGCAGGGTCTGGTTGGATCTCCTCGCCTCAAACAGTATGTCCAACGTATCTACCCAGATCTTCACGATTTACCTGGATATTTCATTGCGAAGCTCCGGAAACCGGAATAATTCAGAATTAGGGTGACCATCCTTCTTTTCCTATAAGAGGGACAAATGCAACCGACATCTGCTTTTTTTCCTTAATATTCCCTTGTTTATCCTTAGATATCAACAGTAAATCCTGCCAGAAATGATGACGCCCTACGGGTATAAGTAGAAGTCCTTCAACCTTCAACTGGTCGATTAGCGGTTGCGGAGTATGTGGCGCTGCAGCGGCCACCATTATTCGATCATAGGGGGCTTCATCAGGATAACCTAAAGTGCCATCTGCCTCGATGACAGTCACCCGGTCGGAATAACCAGCATTTTTGAGATTCTTCTGTGCAAAATTAACTAAAGCAGATTTTCGTTCAATCGTGATGACATGCCCTGAAAGTGGTTTTCCCGTCGGAGAAACTACTTCAGCAACTAATGCTGCATGATACCCTGATCCAGCTCCAATTTCAAGTACTTTCAAACCTTCTTCGAGCTGTAAAAGCTCAAGATAAATCAGACACATATGAATTGCTGAGATGGTTTGCCCTTCACCAATAGGAAGGGGTGTATCGACATACGCATCGCGAATAAGATGGTTGGGGAGAAATAGTTCACGTGGAACAGCACGATAGGCTCGTTTGGTTTCCTCAAGTGACACTGTCCCCGATGCAATCAATCGTTGTAAGGTGGACTCCTTCATTTCTGTCAAACGATTCAAATCATCTGAAGGCGTACAATCACCCACCCACGTGCCACCAAACTATTTGTATTCCTCTACTAAATAATCAACTATGATGACGAAAACGCCAATACATTTCACCATCACGGCTAGAGGACATGAAAATATTCGGGCCACACATAAGTCAACCTTCGAATTAACCACTGACTCCCATTTAACGCTTCAAGGTGATTGCATCGTAGGCGTTGAAACCACCCACTCACTTTCTATGCTCAATTCCATTTTCGGAGACGCGTTGCGAAACCCTGCTAGCCGCATTCATACCCAATTAGCAATCGGTAAAATAACAGAACAAATTCAAGGGTATGGCTCGCCTCAACTTAAACTTACAGATCCAAATTCAATTGTCTGGCGTAAAAGTAACTTCATCGATGAACGAACCATTGCAATCAGCTGTAATAAGGCTGCCAAGGATCTTAACCGTCAACTAATCAAGGCCCTTCAAACTCCGAAGGCGGTTCTTCAAGTAACGATTGTTGTTTATCCGGGCACCACTTGAAGATCTAATACAATTTGATTTTCGTGGGGAGCTGAAGGACGTACGATTCGTGTTCTTTGAATAGTGGTCTTATAACCTTGCTTCCGAAGTTGTGCTGAAACTTCAGTGCTAATTTTCTCCAGAGATTTGGTTTGACTGGTTATTCCATAGAAATGTATGGTCCCTCCATGCTGTTTGGTAGCTTTGGCTGCTACATCCAGAAAAGAGAAGGCTTCGTGTGGGAGATTCATGATCACTCGATCAGCCACACCAAGAAGGCGTTCCTGAACGATATTTCGCACATCCCCGACCAAGGGAATGACTTTACCTGTTAATCGATTGAGTGTAAGGCTCTTTTTTAGGCATTTAATTGCGTGCTTGTTGATGTCTATCGCATATACTGTGACAGGTTGACGATTCGCAGCTAGAAGGGCGAAGGGTCCTACGCCTGTAAACATGTCCACAATAACTTCATTTGGTTGGATCAATCCAGTTACACGGTCATGTTCTGTACCTAGTCGCGGGCTAAAATAGGTCTGAGTCACGTCAATCGCTAGTCGAACACCATATTCAGTGTGTATGGTCTTACTTTGTGCTTTTCCAGCTATTAGACGAAGGGGACGAATCCGACGTTTCCCAGTAATTCCTCCTTCCTTCACATAGACTGTTGTTACTCGTGAATTTACTTTCATGATAGCCTTCCCTATCATTGATTCATACGGTGTCATAGTCTTGTCTAATTCAACGACGGCAATTTCTCCGATGATATCTAGTGAATGCGGGATTGATTCTATCAATGGGTCTGGAAGTTTTCCTTTCAAAGCAGTGGCGAGGTCAGGAGGTTTTCGGTTAAATGGTTCCAGCTCTTTTTCTACGATTTTTAGTTCTGTTGAAATATGCGAAAATTTCGATAATTGACTTTTAGGAATTTCATACCGTAGAGGAAAAAATAATAAATCGTCTTTTTTCGTGATGGGAAACTCCAGGTCTAAAAGTTCCTTTTCAACGAGAAGCTGTCGTAATCGTTCTCCTAGGCGTTGCTCGACCTGAATACAAACCTTTCTCATGGTGGCTGTCCTGCTCAGGGGCTGGTGGTGGCTTCACCTGGGCTTTCATCCTCGGTTCGCGCATCACGAAAGATCTTCACGCGACTTGGTGCAAGGATGATGTATCGGTTGCCAAGTTGCCCGATATCACCATCAACACTGATACACACAGCACGAAGTTGTTCTACAGCACGTTTTAATTGTAATTGTAATTCTGTTCCCTGTTGAACGAGAGGTGAGACATCCATTACTACGAGATTACCTTTTCGGATTTCCTCAGAAATGGTTGTGACATCCATTAATCCCGTAAGTTCCATAAATCGAACATACATGGAAGCCGCTTCTAAACTAGTACTGGGTGTAGCTTCGGTTTTTTCGGGCTCGGCTTCCTTTCTTTTCTTTTTTCGACCAAATGGACTCAACCCGGATCAGCCTCCGACAATTCTACTAAGCAACGATGAAAAGTGAACTGTAAAAATCCTTCGCCTTCTCACACAGAGAGCTCTTTAGCCAGCTTCCATAACTGGTCGCCTACATAATGAAGCGATTCGATGGCGCGCCCTCTATTCCTTTCTTGAATCTCGTCAGGACTAAGAAGCATACGACCCACTGCTAGGGGCACTAGGTTCTTCTGATCAATAATCTCCACCAGATCGCCTACTTTGACTTGTTTATCCAGATTGAAGATACCTGGAGCCATCACATCCGCACCATTGGCAATATGTGCAACTGCTCCCATATCGACTACTACTCGCGGTAATGTCACATTATCTGCTAACAATACCGGTAATCCGGGAAATAGTGCATGTTGTGTTTTAACTAACCATAATTCGCCTTGAACCAAATATAATTCCGATTTATTATCCAACACTATTCGTTCCACAGACACCTTTCCTGGTGATCCCTCTCGTAACGCTTGATGAATCAATCCTGGGGTATTTTTAAAACCTTTCAACAATTTTCGAAGTTCTTTTGTACGAAGGAGAGTTCGGTGCTTAATACGCATAAATCTCAACTACCACTATCATAGGGAGGCAAATCAGCATTTCCAAATATTTGATGAAGCTTTGTGTATAATCAGCGGGACTTGAGTAATTTTTAAAGGTTTTTCAACAGGAATCAGTTGACGCATTGGGCATTATTCAATCGATATAACTAACCTAAAGCAAAACAGAAAGGCTACCTGAACCAACCTCGACATAGATAGGAGGCATTTGATAAATATCTAATCAAGGAACTCTAGCGCAAAGATTGAAACCGAAACACCAAGCGACCCAAGAAACAATGAAAATTCTCAGAGGGCACAGGTATGAACTCAAGCCAAATAATCGTCAACGAACGTTACTAGCAAAACATGCCGGATGCGCCCGATTCACCTATAACTGGGGCCTTGAACAGCGGATTAAGCGGTTTCATTCACAAGAAGGGAAGGACCGTTTCACTAATGCAGAAGAACAACACCGCGAATTAGTCCATCTGAAAAGGATTGAATTTCCTTGGATGTATGAAGTGTCCAAGTGCGCGCCTCAAGAAGCACTCCGTGATCTCGACAAGGCGTTTGCCAACTTTTGGCGAAGACGTAAGAAGAAGCTCAAAGTTGGTTTTCCAAAATTCAAGAAGAAGGGTCAGAATGATAGCTTTAGACTATATGGAAGTATTCGGCTGTTTGAAAAGGCAGTGCAGCTTCCCCGGTTAGGTCGACTCCGTTTGAAAGAGGTAACAAATGTACGAGGGCGGATTCTGTCAGCCACAGTCTCACGCAAAGCTGATAGATGGTTTGTCAGTTTTAACGTCGAACAAGAGCACTTCACAAAACCTCGGGTTATTGGTTCGAAAATAGGTGTAGATGTTGGCATCACCTCTCTGGCGACACTCTCTGATGGAATCGTCTTTGATAATCCTCAAGGATTACCGCGGAAGCTACGCAAGTTAAGACGGTTGTCCCGTCAAGTCTCTCGCAAACAGAAAAGGTCACGGAATCGTCATAAAGCTGTAATCAAACTAGCACGCTTGCATTGGCGTATTAGCAATGTTCGAAAGGATGCTCTTCACAAATTAACGACTTACTTGGCTAAGAACCACAGCCACATCGTGATTGAAGACCTTTGTGTGAAGGATTTGATGAAAAATCAACAACTAAACCGTGCAATAGCTGATGTAAGCTTCTACGAGATTCGCCGACAACTCGAGTACAAGACGAAGTGGTACGGATCTAAGCTTATCATTGCACCACGATACTTTCCCTCCTCCAAACTCTGTTCAAGATGTGGACAAACTAAAGATAATCTATCATTGTCAGAGCGAGTGTTCATCTGCAAATCATGTGGATGGCAAATAGATAGAGATCTGAACACTGCGATTAACTTGGTCGCCGCCAGTTGGGCGGAGACGGAAAACGCCTGTCTTGAGGTGGGAGGTTGCAGACCAACTACTGGTCGGTGCCCATCGATGATGCAGGAACTGAACACTGGCTAGAAATAACTTGGTCGGATAAGCTTCAGGCAACGGCAAAGTTTAATAAGGGTTCATTGGCATGCCAACTGCAATTAGCTGCAGGAGCTAATACCTTGTCTGAAAATCGTCCCATGGATTTACTTGGTCGGTCATTAAAATCACAAGTACTCGTCAAACTCAAAGGTGACAGAGAACTGCGAGGTCGACTCCGCGGATATGATCAGCATCTCAACCTCATCCTCGATGATGCCGAAGATCTCACAGAACAACCACCCCAAGAACTTGGTACTGTGATTCTTCGTGGCGACAACGTTATCCTCCTGTCTCCTTCCATCAAATCTCAAGGTAAAAAACCCGCGAAAAAGAAAAAGTGATGAGCAATGGGTAAGGGCACTCCTTCCTTTGGAAAAAAGAACAAAAAAACCCACATTCGCTGCCGACGCTGTGGACGACGCTCATATCATGTCAGGAAAAAGCGATGTGCCGCCTGCGGTTTCGGTCAATCCAGTCGTATCCGCCAATACAATTGGGCACGCAAAGACGTTACCCGCACTCGTCTCGTCTAATTTTCTTCTGTGGGCCGGTAGATCAGCGGTAGATCGCCGTCTTGGCAAACATCCTCAATAATCTGAGTGATGCTCCAAACTGGCGGAGGCCCCGGGTTCAAATCCCGGCCGGTCCACCATTTCCTTTGGTTTCAGGCGCTGCTATAGACAAAAACATAAATACCTGTCTAGTTATCCCATTGCCGCCCACATCTATTTACTCTCTCTGAGGCTTGCCGAATGTCACAAGTCTATTACTGGAATACACCTGAACACGGAGCCCTCCTCCTCCTCGTCCTCGGATTCCTGGGAGCAATCCAGATTTTCCTTTCCTTCACAGGGACCTTTGTCTACTTAATCGTCTCTCCCATCGTTTTGACTCTCGTTCCTCTTGGTGTTGTCCTGGCTCAAGGTGCAGCCACGGCTGTTCTCGCTAATCTTTTCGCAGTTCGCGTTTTTCCTCACCAACAGCAACGAGGTGTCGCCCCGCTCAGTCCCATTCGAATCTATCTTCGTGGGTTTGCCCTAGTCCTTCTTGCCATGGTGTTCGTCCTGGGAATTTGGGGTGGCTTTTATGTTCTCATCTTCTTTTTCTCACCGTGGACACAAATTGCATACGTCGTTGCTTACATCATTGCGAACACAGCTGGTGCCATCATTGCACTTACCCTTGTAACACTTTTTGACTGGCTCTTTCGCCGCTAAGACGATCTTTTTTATAGAAGAAATGTTCGCGCAGCTAGGAAGAAGAAGTGGTGCCGACGGCGTGATTTGAACACGCGACAACGGGATCTCACCCGTGACGCCAGAGCCGTCACGCCTTCAGTCCCGCGCTTTCGGGAACGCAGCACAATACCCACAGGCTAGGCTACTCCCGAGCTAAGCTACGTCGGCACATATGGTGGGCCGGCCGTGATTTGAACACGGGACCTCCGCCGTGTCAGGACGGCGTCATAACCAACTAGACCACCGGCCCAATGTATGCAGCATTGCATACGCGACCTGTTTCACGCCAGCGACATTTATTATTTTTTCCCATGGACCCGTTTAGGTCAGTCTTATCGCAAGGTTCGGACCCACTCATCATGTAATGAGGGTAGCTCAGGTGCACCAGGAACTGCTTGGAACTCGGTTTCAAGCTCCTGGACAATTGATGCTAACTTACCTTCAGCTTCGACACAATCAAACAGGCCTTCCTCAAAATCAAAGTTAATGGGTGGGAAGCTAATCCGGTGCATTAAGGTAATGAGCACACCATTGAGCTCTACACCAATCGCATAAACGTGTAGGGCTCGTAACCACTGGGCGGGATTATCCACTACATCACCTTCAAACGGCGTCACATAATACACCGGCTCAAAGGTCACAATAGCAGCTCTCCGTGCAAAATCGAGGAACTGCTGATAGTTCTGAACTTCTACGGGGGGAACGTATTCCATTCGATCATTCTCCATGAGGTTCTACCTCCACTTAGGAACGCTCTCCCACCCCATCGTTTCCATTGGAGCCAGGAAGGCTCTAGCGTTCTATGGGGTGAACGGGAAACAATTAATTACAAATTATACAATACAATAATTCCTTATAAATATTTGTATTACCTAAAACAAATAGATAAAAAATGAATATTTTCCATTAAACGAAAGAACAAGGTTTCTCCTACCCTTTTCTGCACAATAAGAGCTCAACAGCACATCTGCAGGGACGAAAATCAGCTTATGATTTTTAAAAAAAGGAAGTGGTGCGGTCGCCGGGATTCGAACCCGGGTATTCGGCGTGGAAGGCCGAAATCATAACCACTAGACCACGACCGCTAAACCCGCAGGGTACTGTCGTGTCGCTTAAGTGTTTCCTTTCTGTGTCGATGCTATTTTTGGATGATGACTCGCATTAGCCATAATCATTAAAAAGGGGTGGTGGGTTGGACTAGCTCCGTGCGCTGTTGGTCTAGTGGCTAGGACTCCAGCCTGCCACGCTGGGTGCCCGGGTTCAAATCCCGGACAGCGCACCATTTTCGCCAATTTTTATTGTGTTGGTGTCGTGTGTGCGAGTTCGTGGGAGCCGTCGGTGGCGTGCAACGGTGGTGAAGCATTTACGCAGTCTATTTCAGCATGCCGAAGCCGTGGTGGGTCAGGATCCAGCTTTAGCCAAGCGGTATGTGCAGATGGCACGACGCATTGTCATGCGGACTCGAGTGCGGTTGCCTGCAGATCTACGGCATCGGTATTGTCATCGGTGTGAGAATTTTTTACGACCTGGTAGGAATGCTCGGGTTCGGTTACGTACAGCTGGTCGAAATGGATCATTGGTGATTACATGTTTGGTTTGTGGATATCGACGCAAACTCATTTGGAATCGAGTAGAAAGAAAAGCATCAACCAAAGTTTCGAAGAATGCAATTAAATGAGGATGGAATTTAGAATGCCAAGAAAGGATCAGCTTGCTCGGATATGGGCGGATGAGAAGCCTGCAGTTCGTATTGGGAAATCTAAATTGGATGCGGGAGTCGTTGAGGAGGTAAGGCGCCAGTTAAAACGACGGAAAGTGATTAAGGTGAAGTTTCTTCGATCCTTAGCCGTATCCGAGGATATTGATGAACTAGCAGCCGATTTAGCGGTTCAGACTTCCAGTGAAGTTTGGGGGCGTAGAGGATTTGTGGTAGTTTTGGCTTACCGAAAACCATGATGAGACCGAAGTAAGGACGAAGGGTTTTTATAGCTTTCATCGAGTACTTCTGCCGACCTGTCGGCGGGTCAATTTCCGTTTGCGCCGTGGGGTCTTTAACGTGTCTACTGTATATGACGTTCCTGCAGATCAGCTGATTCCGCGTATCGCGGAGGAGCTTAAAAAAGCGAAAGAAGTCACGCCACCCGAATGGGCTAGTTATGTTAAGACGGGTGCTCAAAAGGAACGGCGACCAACTGCCTCGGATTGGTGGTATATTCGGTGTGCCTCTATTCTCCGTCGGCTCTACGTGAAAGGGCCATCTGGTGTATCACGACTTCGGACCGCATATGGTGATCGAAAACGTCGTGGCGTTCGCCCTAATCATTTCATGAAGGGCGGTGGTTCCATTGTTCGCACCGCGCTTCAACAGTTAGAAGCGGCGGGACTTGTTGAGCATGAAAAAGGGACAGGACGACGCTTGTCGCGACAGGGGCGGTCGTTTCTGGATAAGATGGCGCATATGATGCGAACCCAAGGCGCAGGCTGATTGAACAACGGGAGGATACCCGTTATGAGTGATGATGAGTTAGAAGAGTTACGTCGTCGGAAAATGGCTGAATTACAACAGCAAGCTGTGGCAGAGCAGCAGGCAGCCCAAGAGGAGGAAATCCGGGCGCAACGTGCAGCTGTGCTCCGTCAGCTTCTAACTCCAGAAGCGCGTTCCCGTTTAACCAATCTTCGGATGGTGAAACCAGCATTTGCTGAGCAATTGGAAAATGAACTCATTCGGCTTGCACAAGTGAATCGGTTACCTGAGGTTCCAATTACCGATAGGACACTCAAAACAATGCTTTCTCAATTACGGGCTCGCCAGCGAGATACAAAAATTAAATTTCGATGAGATGTTACAGGACGTAGTAGAAAATGGCACGTAATAAACCATTAGGTAAAAAACTTCGACTCGCTCGTCAACTCAAATCAAACGTGGGCATTCCTGCCTGGATTATGGTCAAGACTGGTGGAAAGGTTCGAACTCATCCTAAACGCCGGAATTGGCGACAATCAAAGCTAAAACCCTAGATATTAAGTTGGAGTGTGCCTAGGAATGGCAGAAAAAGACGATGCATTACCCGAAACACTCGGTGTTCCTGAGGTTACTGAAGAAATTGTAGTTGAACGACTCTATACAATTCCCCTGGGTAAAGCCTACGACGCGGTTCGAAAAAAGCGATCGAAACGGGCGGTAAATCTGGTCAAGGCCTTTATAATTCGCCATATGAAGCTTGATGATGAAGACGAATTATCCATTGATCCTAAACTGAACAAGTATCTCTGGAATAGGGGTATCGAAAAACCGCCAAGACGCGTTCGGGTTCGTGCAACTAAAGATCGTGATGGTTTCGTGAAAGTCTTCTTAATCGAAGGTTAATGAGACTCGTCTTTTATTATGAGAGGCTAATCGATTAGTGTGGCTAACTTCATGAACGGCAAGGTTCAGCGGTTTGATTATGCTGGAAGTTCCAATATTGGCGCATTCAGTCGTATCACGGATCATTGGTTGGTTCATTCGCCCAGCAATGAACCCACCACACTAGGATTAGAAAACTTATTCGAACTTCAACCTATTCGCACAACCGTTGGTCAGAGTACACTAGTTGGAATTCTCACAGCAGGTAATCAAAATGGTCTTTTGGTTCCTCATACCGTCTTTGATGAGGAGTTAGATTTCCTTATTCAGTCCCTTCAGATTCCTGTTCTTTCTCTAGAATCTAAACTTACTGCTCTTGGTAACCTCATCCTTACTAATGATCATGCTGCACTCGTTAGCCCGGAATTCACGCCCAACGACATTCAGACCATCCGGGATGCACTCGATGTTGAAGTGGAAGCCAGAACCTTAGCAGAATCAGATTTAGTGGGATCTCACTGCGTCGTCACAAACCGCGGTTTACTCGCTCATCCGGATATAACAGAAGAAGAACTTGAGTGGCTGGCAGCGTTCTTTTCTGTCAATGTTGAAAATGGTACTATTAACTGCGGCGTTCCATATGTTTCAATCGGACTCCTAGCAACAAATAAAGCTGTAGCCGCAGGATTTGAAACCACCGGACCCGAACTCATGCGAATCACGGAAGCTTTTTTCTAAAACAGCTTCATTGCAATTGTTCGGTGAAAGGATTAAAATAGAGCCAACCATTCGATGGTTGGCTGCATACTACAAAGAGGCTGATTCATTTGACTGTTCATATATACCGCATACAAGGAACTTACCAGCGCCTTAAACGCAAATTCCGGTTTTCACAAGAAATCCGAGCACTCAATGAAAACGACGCTCGTGAACAGCTCTATAGCCTTTTAGGCTCTTTTCACCGAGTGACACGACCAGCAATTACCATCGAAACAATTGATATTATTCCTCCCGAAGAAGCGGAAAAGCCAATTATCCGAAAGCTTAGTGGTATCGAGTAGTAGAATGTTGCAACTGTCTTCACAACATATTAGGGGATTTATTATCATGGCACAACCACCTGCTGAGTCAGAGCAATTAGCTCAACGTTTAATAGCCACAATTCAAGCCCTCGAAGAAGAAATGGTTCGGGGACAAAATAACCTTCAAATGATTGATCTCCAGTTACAACGGCTGGTTGAAACTGCGGCGGCTGTTCGCGAATTGAAAAACCACAAACCTGGAGATGAAATCATGGTCAATATAGGCTCGGGAATTCACCTCTATGTCCAGCTTACTGATAATAAACGGGTGGTCACCTCCATGGGTGCTGGGTTTGCAGCTGAGAGAACTGTGGACGAAGCCCTTACGCGATTCGAAGAACAACAAAAACAACTAACGGATCTTGCTAAACGTCAACAAGAACAGCTACGCAATACTCAAAATCAGTTAGAAGCCAGTCAATCTCAACTCAATCAATTAATTCAATCCGCCCAGCAACAACCATCAAAACAACAATAGGGAAACTATTTTTGGGGCTATTGAGGTGTTTGAAAAACTTCGTAAAGCAGTGGATGGATTCATCCAAAAGATTACCCTTAAAGAGATTAGCGAAAAGAACCTTGATGAAGCGCTCTCAGATCTCCAAATGGCTCTACTCGCCAACGATGTAGCTTATGAGGCCGCTGAACGAATCAACGATCGTGTAAAAGAAACTCTTGAAGGAGTTCAAATTGGACGGTTACAAAGTAAAAAGGACACAATCCGTGAAGCGCTCTATGATGCCATTTTAGATGCGTTAACACCTGACTCTCCTGTTGATCTTTTTAAACTACTTGAACAGCGAAAAAAGGCAAATGAACCTCTCACTATCATGTTTTTGGGAGTAAATGGCACTGGGAAAACAACAACGATCGCCAAAATAACGCATATGCTTCAAAAAAGGGGATACACTGTCGTCCTCGCATGCGCCGATACCTTTCGGGCCGGAAGTGCCGAACAAATCCAAACACATGCAGATCGACTCAAAGTCCGCGTCCTCAGCAGACCTTATGGTTCCGATCCGGCCTCTGTAGCCTTTGATGCAATTAATCATGCTAGGGCCCGTGGAGTTAATGTTGTATTGATTGATACCGCAGGGCGGATGCAAACAGATAAGAATCTCATGGCTGAACTTCAAAAAATTCACCGTGTTGCAGAGCCTGATTTAGTAGTTTTTGTAGGTGATGCCCTTGCAGGTAATGATGCTATTGAACAGGCCAAGACCTTTAATGAAAAAATTGGAATTGACGCTGCGGTGTTAACAAAAGTTGATGCTGATGCGAAAGGTGGTGCAGCGCTCTCAATAGCGATTGCCACAGGTAAACCAATAATCTTTGTCGGTGTGGGTCAGAAATATTCTGATCTCGAAACTTTCAATCCCGAATGGTTCACGGAAAAAATCGCACCTATCAAGTAATTTTTCAAACTAAGTTTGGGCGACACAAAGGCTAAAAGGCATCAATGATTGCAGGTTTCATCGTTGGTTTCACTGTGTGTGATAACGATGGAATTGAAAGGACGACATTTGTTAAGTTTGAAAGATTACACGCGTGAAGAGATTCAACTACTCCTTGATACCGCCGCAGAGTTGAAACGCCTACGGTATCGCAGTGAATTAGGAACAAGCCTTCTTGGAAAATCTGTAGGTATGATATTTGAACGCCCATCAACACGAACACGCGTGAGTTTTGAAGTGGCAATCAATGAACTCTCCGGCGATTCATTGTTTCTCAGTTCGCAGGAACTACAATTGAGCCGTGGCGAACCAATTGCTGATACAGCTCGTGTACTTAGCCGATATCTCCACGGCATAGTAATTCGAGCCACCAACCATGAACACGTTGTTGAACTCGCTGAATACAGCTCCGTTCCTGTAATTAATGCGCTAACACCGATGTACCATCCCTGCCAAGCTCTAGCCGATCTTCTCACTATAAGGGAGAAATTGCATGAATTGGAAGGTTTAAAGCTAGTATATGTCGGAGACGGCAATAATGTCTGCCATTCTTTGATGCTGAGTGGTGCCACAATGGGATTGGAAGTCACTGTTGCCACACCTACCGGTTATGAACCCAATCCGAAGGTTACAAAAATCTCTCGAGCACGTGCTGAAGAAAACATGAGTAAAGTTGAAGTTACCAATGATGCCAAAGCAGCAGTTCAAGATGCCGACGTCATCTATACTGATGTCTTCGTGTCCATGGGACAAGATAAGGAACGGAGCAAACGCCTTGCTGCCTTCCTTCCTAACTTTCAGGTCAATGAATCCCTTGTGAAATTAGCGGCTCCCCATAGTATAGTCATGCATTGCCTACCGGCACATCGTGATGAAGAAATCACTGATAATGTTATTGAGGGATCTCACAGTGTCGTTTGGGATCAAGCAGAGAATCGGCTTCACACAGAAAAAGCTGTACTAGCCTTACTCCTTTAGGTTGTAAAATGGAAGAATCAAAGTGACAACTGTCTGTTTCTGTTCCCGCAAAGATCTAGCAGCCCACGCGATTAAGGAGCAACTGCTTAAACTCTATCCATTCACAGAAACTGATCAACACTTTGACACTTACCCCATCTACACGCTTGATCAACTCTCTATAGTAACAATTGAACAAGACAGTATTTACGCCGATAATCTAGATCAACACTTTACAGCCGATCTATTCATCTTTGCATCTCGTCACAAATCTGCTGCTTTCAAACCTGCTCTTCTTACCCATGTTCCTGGAAATTGGAAAGATGCCGATTTAGGAGGAAAAGCTTCTACACTTTGTATAGCCCCATCATCAGCCCTGAAAATTGCCTTACAGACAATGCTTGAAGAACGTCGACGTCTAAAATTAACAGATTGGGCTTGTGGACTAGAAGCTACTCATCATGGTCCTTTCATTGCCAACATTCCGGTCCTGTATATTGAAATCGGCAGTACTGAACAGGAATGGCAAAATCCTACTGCAGCAGAAATAATTGCTCGAACAATTATGACAGTCTCCCAACGGTTCGATGAAAGCTATCCTACAGTTCTTGGATTTGGAGGTCCACATTATTGTCCGAGTTTCACCCGTTTATGTGCAGAAACGCAATACGCGGTTGGACATGTGTTACCAAAATATCATCTAGACCAACTTAGCGAATCAATGGTCCAACAGGCAATACAGCGAGGTTCCCCTCCTCCAACCATAGCTGCTTTAGATTGGAAGGGTATGAAAAGTAAACACCGGGAACAGGTGACGCTTATCGGAGAACACTTAGGGTTAGAGGTTCACCGTGTTCACAACCTACTACACCAACAAGACCATTAACCAAAGTTTCATTATGCTAACGCGAAAAGACTTATTAGGACAAGCACGGTGAGACTGCCCAAGACCTCTAGTTGACCATAGGTGTATAAAATGTCAAGTCGATTAGGACAATTTTGGGAAAACACCAAACGAATCGTCAAGTTAGCGAAGCGACCAGATCGCAACGAAATCTGGCTACAATTTAAAATCAGCATGCTCGGCCTTTTTGTCGTCGGTGCTGTTGGTTTCATGATTCGTCTGATCATGATAGTCGTAAGCAGCTTCTTCATCTCATAAATCCCAAAAAATGACGCTTCTAATTCTATGACATGGAGACGAACAGGATGGCCGCTGAAAACACTAACATCTACATCGTACGAACCACAATTGGGCAAGAAAAAGGAATTGCCCATGTAATTTCTGGTCGAGTCTCAACACGAGAAGTCGACCTAAAAGCCATCCTTGTCCCCGAACCCTTGAAAGGCTATATCTTCATTGAAGCTCGAAGTCCACGAGAAGTCGAACTTGCTATTGCAGGCATTCCTCATATCAAAGGCATTATCCCAGGCAAAATTCTCATTGATGAAATCGAACACATCTTAATACCCACACCACCCACCGAAGATTTAGAAATTGGAGACATTGTGGAAATCACTGGAGGTCCCTTTAAAGGCGAACGTGCTCGAGTCATGCGGATTGATACCTCGAAGGACGAAATCACCCTCGAACTTTTCGAAGCCCCCTCGCCAATTCCCGTAAAGGTCCATGCGGACTTCATTCGTATTGTTGAACGTAGTGAACGTGAAGACACTGAGGAAGAGGAAGAAGAACTTCTCGAACTCTAGTGACGTCTTGCCAAAGCATCTACGTCGTGGCAGAACATTTGGTTTGGTTAAGGCGACTCTAGTTGCTTGTCTGACCCTTATTCAGCTGATTTTAGTGATCGAAGGATGAGAGTTCCTCCAAAACCCATAAGGAAAAACGCCAAGAAGCCTAAAAGCGCACCATAAGCAAATCCAGCTCCAATAGTGGCGTGTACTGCATCACCGATAACAAATCCAATGGCTATGACCAGTAGTGCACCACCAATGGCAAAACTCAAAATACCTGATAGGCTCAAATCGTTTCACTGCCTTGAACTAATTCTTACAATAAATAATTATTATGCAAAATTACAAACCTGAACATGAAACTAATCGCATAAACATAATTTCACTTAAACCCTTTTTTGGTGACATCATACAGCAATATAGAACACAACCACAGACTCTAAACTAAGATTTTTCCGCCTGCGTAGCAGCAATACATTTTTAAATTGCCTATAGCTCTTCAAGCTGAACTCCTAAGAGGAGACACCAACGATGGCAAAAGTCGTATGCGAAGCACTCGTTGAAGGCGGTAAAGCTTCTGCTGGACCCCCTATTGCCCCAGTCTTGGGACCGACGGGAGCGAACCTTTACCAGATAGTAACGAAAATTAATGAGATGACAGCAGATTTGAAGGGACTCAAAGTTCCTGTAACCATCGTTGTTGATGATGATACAAAGGAATTTGAGATTACAGTCGGGCTACCTCCTACCTCTGCCCTCATCCTTAAGGAAGTCAATGCTGAAAAGGGAACTGGTGCAACAGGAACCGAAATCACAGGTGACATCACCTTTGATCAAGTCATCACAGTTGCACGTGCCAAAGAAAAGGACCTCTTGGGGGGTTCGATAACCAACCAGGTGAAATCGGTGCTCGGAACCTGTGTAAGCATGGGTGTCACTATTGATGGTAAGGATGCCAGAACGGTTCAACAAGAAGTTGAACAAGGTCTCTATGCCGAAAAATTACAGAGTTAGACGTGGGTGAGGAACAAAGATGTCCATGAAACTTGAGAACATTGTCTCTGCGGTAACCGAGGCACAAACTAAGTCGAAAAAGCGCAAATTTGAGGAAGCCATAGAAATTATCGTTAATCTAAAGGGAATTGATCTTAAGAAAGGCGGAAGACAGCTTAATGTTGATGTTACCCTTCCCCACGCTGTCGGAGAAAGTATGAAGGTGGGCATAATTGCTTCTGGAAACTTTGCGTTTCGTGCACGTGAAGCTGGAGCCAGCCGAGTCCTTGAACCTGAAGATGTCGAACGTCTGGAAACCGACAAGGACGCTGCCAAAGCATTAGCAGAGGAGATGAGTTTCTTCATTGCGCAAGCTGACCTGATGCCACTCGTGGGTCGCGTTATGGGACCATATCTTGGTCCTCGCGGTAAAATGCCGCGTCCCGTACCCCCTACTGCTGACATCAAAGCGCTTCTTTCCGAATTTTCTTCTTCAGTAAAACTACGGATGCGAAAGAACTTAGTAATTCAAGCAAAGGTTGGAAAACGTAAAATGGATTCCAAACAGGTTGCGGAAAACATTCAAGCTGTTGTCAGTGCTCTTGAAAGGAATCTTGATCGGGGCATGCAAAACATCGACGAAATATTCACAAAAACAACCATGGGTCCCGCAATCAAAATCGAAATGTAACAAGTTGGTGAATCACCATGAGTTCAGGTCAACAGACTCCCACAAAAGCTGAGGTACCCCTCACCTCAAAAGGGCGTCCAGTTCCTCAAGCCAAATTAGAAGAGGTTAGTCATCTTGTATCGCTTCTAGAAAAATATGATTACATTTCATTACTTCGCACAGAACAAATAGGATCCAAACAATTTCAGGCTATCAAAAAAGCTCTGCGAAACAAGGCTATCATTTACATGGCTCGAAATACCCTCATGGTACGTGCCCTTGAACTCGCTGCTGTTAAGAAAAAGAACCTCGAAAAGCTTATCCCATTCGTAGAAGGTTCTTGTTCGTTTGCCTTCACCGATATTAGTCCCTTTGAACTCAATGATTTACTCCAGGAAAATAAAGCAAAAGCTCCTGCCAAAGCTGGGACTGTTACACCTGAAGATATCGTTATTGAATCGGGTAATACGGGGTTTCCACCGGGTCCACTTATCTCTGAGTTGGGTCAAGTGGGCTTGAAAACCCGTATTCAGGGTGGTTCCATCTGGATTACCCAAGATCATGTCATTGTGAAAGCTGGAGAAACCGTTAATCGTGCCCAAGCATTGGTCTTATCTCGGTTAGGCATGGAGCCCTATGAGATCTTCCTCAAGCTCAGTGTGGCTTATGATAATGGAGTGATTCTTACTGCTGATGTCTTCGCAATCAGCCGAAGCGATGTATTGGATCAACTCACCCTAGCCGGTCGAGAAGGCTTTGCCCTCGCACTCACCATCAATTATATCAACGCAGAGACAGCACCTTTCCTCCTACAACAAGCCTTCTCAGAAGCACGAAGCCTCTCCCTCTTTGCAGGCATTCTTACAGATGAAACAACCGAGCAAATCCTAGCTCAGACTGAGCAAAAAGCCATCGCGCTCTCCCAAGCCGTTCGAAATAAGAACCCCAAAGCGATGCCCAACTAGAGTGGACGTAATTAAGACAAAAGATTAAAATACGCCACAGCTGAAGCGTTCCATCCCACAGGAAATGCCCCTGTCTTCTCCCCCAAAAAACCGGAGGACGATAACAACATGGAATATATTTACAGTGCAATGCTACTTCACAAGGCGGGTAAAAAGCTATCCGCATCTAGCATCACCAAAGTCCTCGAAGCCGCCGGCGTCACACCAGACGAGGGTCGCATCAAAGCGCTCGTGGCTACACTCAAGGACATCGACATTGATGAAGCTATCAAAGCGGTCCCAGTCGCAGCTGCACCAGCAGCCACACCTGCTACGGAAGAAGCACCTAAAACAAAAGCCAAGGAAGAAAAGCCCAAAAAAGAAGAAGAAGAAAAACCAGAAGAAGTTGCAGGGCTTGGTGCCCTCTTTGGTTAAACCGATCCCAGGGGCGGCTCTCTTCGATTTTTCATTACTTTACATGGTTAG
>JABXGS010000069.1 GCA_016550425.1 archaeon | reverse complement strand
GTGTTGCGAAGTGTTCACATGATGCGGTTAAAGCTGATTATGGTTAGCAGGGAGCGGGGTGTAGTTAGATGGGTAAAGTGAAACAGGGTACGGTTTGCAGCGTGAGAGGATGCAATGAGAAAGCCACTCGATCACTTACAGCAGACAAAGCTCGAGAAGCATTAGAATCCATAGGCGTAATCTTCGATGATGACCGGGCTCGCCGACTTTACATATGTCAGAAGCACTATAGGATGTACAAGAAGCAAACGAAAAAGGATAAGAAAGTGGATAAGTGGCGGTATGGCGTCTAGTCCATATTGAGTTAGTGCTCGTCGTCAGTTTCGGTTGTCAGTTGATTGACGACTTTTTTAATTTGTTTTTTCCAGTGGAGTAAATTTAGAGCAAGTTCTTCACGATCCTCTTCAGGGATTGTGCCGGTTTTCCCAGCTAGTGGGGTGAGAACGGAGCTCATTTCGAGTGTTGCAGGCTGGAAGTCCCCACCGATTCGAATGAGACGTTCCCGTGCATCAGCTATTTGGACATACACCTTTTGGAAATCAGGCCTTGTGAGAAGCTGGTTAAGAGCCTCATCGATTTTGCGTTCAACGACCACAGCCTTCGAAGCATGCGAAAGTTTGACTCCGGGAACGCTGCTAAATTGTTCAAGTGTTTCGGTAATTCGTTGAGCAATTTCGCTGAGATAATCAGGACGCTTTTCATCCTCTCCTCCGGTAATATCGAGTTGGATAAGCGGTTTTTTAGAATCGACCAGGAGTGTTACTTCGAGTCGCTCCTTGTTGCTAGGCATGCGAAAGGAAACGGTTGCAGTGCCGAAGAATCCTTCTTCAGTATAAGTTTCAGCGATATTTGTTAACCGAGTACCAATTGATGAAATACAGAAATACGCAGCCCCAAAGGCTAGACTAGGTGATAATTCCCCGATAGATATCTCTGTTGACACGGTAGAACCCTCCTACCAACTGTGGTTGAAGAGGAAAAAAGTGTTCTGATGGATTAATGAATCGATTGAGAACAGGCACTTGGGGTATATAATGCAAGGGAAAATGAACAAGACACGAGTTGATTCGAAAAAATTGTCTTACGAATGTCCTGATAATGACACACGCGAAGTCTATAAGGGCGTGCTTTCAAAGGCTTTACACGCGCGAGGTATTCATGATGAATACGGATCCACCGGATGAAAAGCCAGAGAAAACTGCGGAGCAAGATGACCTTGCTTCAACCTCAACGGATTCCAAACAAATTGAACCAGTAGCTGAACTCGTTGGTAAGACAACTACACACACCCTGAAAATCCGGGTAATTAAACAAGGAGAGGTGGGTCGAAATGATTTTCTTTCTATTAATCATCAGGGTGAAGAATACCTACTCCTTTGTAAGGAGCTTTGGCGAGAAAGAGGAAAAACGCTGGGACAGTGCAGTGTTGTTGGTTCAATGCCTCGAACCCCTTTTAACCCAGAGATGATGGTGTATAAGGCAACTCCGCGCACAGTCAGTGCAGCTTTAGGTATTGATATTCCTCTCGATGAGGGGGCCTATACGGGTCACATTTCTGGAAAAAAGGTTCCTGTTCGTTTGCCTGTGAAACGGCTGGGACGATTATTTGTTGTTGGCAAAACCGGGAGTGGGAAAAGCTATACAACAGCTGTAATCATGGAAGAATTTCTGAAAAAAGGGATACCCATTGTAATACTTGATCGGCATGGAGAGTATTCGAGTTTAAAGATTCCTGCGGAATCAGGGAGCGACCGTTTTGGAGTGGAACCCCGCAGCTATGAGTTGAGTGTTATTGAATTTGCAGATTTGCATGCTAATCCGGGAGCAGATCTACCAATTGAAGCACTCCTTGGTACACACCCGAAGGATTTAGTTGTCTCTGGGCAAGGAACGATAATCAATTTTCGTGGCCTTGATTTAAGCATTCAAGAGGCGCTATCACAAGAAATCCTAAATGACCTTTATAATGCAGCCGTAAATCGCGAAATTCCCCCTTTCTATTGTTTCGTTGACGAAGCGCATACATTGGCGCCAAACCGGGGCAAAGTTGCAACAACGGGTATGATGCGCTTATTTGCACAAGAAGGACGGAAATTTGCAGCTAATTTAGTGGTGATTACCCAAAAACCACAATTACTTGACACAACCGTGAGAAGTCAGGTTGGCACCTGGATTATCCACCAGTTAACCGATATTCGTGATGTGGACATTACGGTCTCAAGTACTGAAGGACTATCCAAGGAATGGTCAGAAGATATTCAACGACTTGATACTGGCCAAGCAATAGTAGCAGGCGATGCCGTTGATGTTCCAGTGTTTCTAGATGTACGAACCCGCGAAACCACTCACGGCGCAACCGGGTTTAATCCTTTGGACTTCGCAGAAAAACAGACCTTAGAAGAATTAGAGAAACGCCGAATCCGATTACGTACGGATTTTGCTGGACGAATCAAAGCGTCCGTTGAACGTTTTCAGCAGTTGACCGCAAATGCTAATGGAGGGCAGATGCCTCGACAGTTTCATGCCCTTCGGTCCGAGCTTCAAGCAACAGAAAAGAAACTCCACGATCTACGAGAAGAGAATAATCAACTCAAAGTCCGTCTACGTGAACTTGAAGTGGAATTGAAAAAAACTGAAAAGAAATATCAGAAAGCTATGAACATCGCGGAGCGAGCTTTATCAGAATTAAAAGGGCGTTAATTTGTAGCCACAAGGTCTGGTTACTTTGCCTGCCAAGCTTTTGTGGTAACTTTATCAACAAGGCCCTTTTCACGTAATTCATTTAGTGAGCGAAGGATTTCATTTCTGGGGACTTCAACTCCACCAGCCCCTCGAATTATCGTTTGAATGGCACGTGGACGTTGGGGTCGATCGCGGATAGTTTCAAGCACAGCTGCTTGGAGTACAGAAAGTTTGGTGCGTTCCTTCGAGACTTTCTTTCCTTTGGCTTTTTTCATTTTGGCGGATTCTTCAATCTCATCTTCTTCCTCATCAGATGGTTGATCATTTGTATCTTCTACTTCTGGTGTGGACTCTTCGGAGGCTTCTTCGGGTTTAGTTTTCTTCTTCGACACGGTAATCGCCATAGTTTTTCCAGAGGAAGGTTGTTGGGTAGCGCGACTTTTGTTCACCATGAGTCATTTAAATTTTCTGTTAAGCTAGCCCTCATATTCAAGTATTGTTAATAGCCGTAGCCGTAAGGTTGAAATACGGGAAGTATAATCGACGGTCTCGCCTGAAAGGTAGGTTGTTCGCGGTGTCACGACGACAACGGAAGGACAAGAAACGAAAACAGAAGCGTCTAGAAAGAGTTCCTGAGAAACTCCAGCGGAAACGAGACCGCCAAGAAAGGCAACGCACCCGCCGAATGCCCAGAGGGATTCGAGTCAGTCTTGTCATTGTTCTCATTTCAGTAATCATTACTGGCGGTATTTGGATATGGTGGATTCAACAGCCCCCATATGAGCCACCACTACCATCTCCTGGTGAAGTATACGTGCTTCAACAGGATACATTCTATGTTAATATTAATGACACAGGTCAGATTCAAATCGATTTCATGGTAGGCCGATATGGCGGAGGGACTTTTGGAGGCAACCAACCCCTAAATGTATCTATCCACCGAACATTCGACCAAACTCAAGTTAATTTCACATTGATTGAGCCATATGTTTTCTACGATTATTTCGGAAATGCTTACTATATACCACCAGAGGTAGGAGCAAATAGCCTCGAATTCCGTGTAGATGAGATCTATCCGAACATGTTCTATGGATACCAAGAACGCAAGTTTCGGGGGGGGTCCACAATGCGAGGGTATTATTCACTATTGTGGGATTACATCCTCAATAGTAGTGACAACAGTTGGCTTCAGACGGACTCAATGGAAGATATGTACACTTTCACTTTTGATATTTATCCTGAAAATGACACCCTTCCCTTCAATACTCCAACCATTGTTCACTGTAACATCACCTTCAATACGCTGGTAGCCGAAGGTACAAATGTCTATAATTTTGGCGAGTCGAATCTCCTATTCCCCAAGCAGGTATTTAATGACACCATATTACTCGCAAACATCACCCTTCATGATGTTTACCGGGTTGGGAGCATTGTTGACCAAGATTTTAGCGATTACACTATTAATAATGAAACTTATATTGGTTTACAAGCCAACCCCATTACCACATCGATGTCACAGAACCAAACTTGGGGATACATCTTTGATTTGAACGTGACGACCTTTACCAATAGCTCATTCTGCCTATTGGATCTCACAACAGTTGAGAACGAATTTTTCTTGCAATCAGGTTTCACTGGTGCAGTTGAAGAGCAAGAACTACACTTACCGAAAGCAGACCTGGAGATTCTTACACCGATTTCTGATCGACTAAAGAAGAATTATACCGATATCGTGATACGATTTCCAAAAATTTGTCTTGATAACGGAACTATGTACTATCAAATGGCTCCAAATTTATTCGACCCACAAATTCCGACTCCCAGCCTCCCAGCATGGCAAGAGACGAACCCAACATCGGGTCATTCCATTGAAGACCCTCCAAATGATTCAAGCGATCTTGAACTTCAGACACTCACATGGATTTCGAAATCACGGCAATTCATTCTCATCAAGTAAACATTGAATCTAATGAAGTAGCCTGGTTATTTTCATCACAATTTGGGTAAATCGCTTCCAAGTAACAGGTACCTGTCTGATTGCTAAGGATAGTTCACACCATCTTCATCGAAAGGAGGTGTAATTAAAGGTCAATCAAATCTGATATAGTTCTTTGCTGGAAGGTGCAGCTCCGAGGCTTTAAAAGTGCGGCACTTCTTAGAGGTAATGAACAAATGCCAGGAGCAATTGCAATGCCTTCCGAAGAAAATAACCTTGACGAGGCTTATTCTCGATATAGTAAACGCTTAAAATCCAAAGTGGCAGCTGAAGACCCTTCTAAAGATGAACAGTTACGTGCACGAGTTGAAGAGGTCGACAGACAAGCCCCCTCAAAATCTAAGCTTTTTACAGATGAAGAAGCGCGACTTGAACAGCTCCGAGAAGACTTTCATATTGAGGTTCAAGTTCCTAATACATTGCAAGAATATGTCCTTTACAGCCTAGCTCAAGAACAGGTGATTAGACCTTCAGGCACTACTATCTCTGTGGCTGATTTATATTCAGGGATTCATGAAATAGAGCAATTCCGGAAAATCTCGAGAAAAGAATTGCAGAAGACCCTTGATCGACTTGAAAAGGAAGAGGCTATTCGGCTGAGTGAAATTCAGGGAACCCTTGTAGTTCGATTACGAGATGAATTTCTCAGTGAAGATGAAGCGACAATTCTTGATATTGCCACGCGAAAAGATGGAAAGGTCTCGAGGGAACAGATTATGCTTTCGACAGGGTGGCCACAGGCT
The DNA here is from genome assembly GCA_016550425.1 of archaeon. The sequence goes on along the minus strand of JABXGS010000069.1, from coordinate 13,033 downwards.
CGTGTTAGAACTGCACTAGATGCGTTAATAGTCAAGAAGATGATTGTTCAAAAGAAGAGCTTCACACGGGGAACCCGCTATCAGGTCTCGAATGACACCTAAGCACTTTATTTCACTTATACACAACCCTCTATTATTTTAAATAGTTATTTTTGGAATTCTAGTATGGTGCCCAACAAGTGAGTACTGATTGTGTAGAACCCATCCGTCGTAATCCACGACCATTCGAAAACATTCCTCAGTGGGATATACGCCGTGAAAAACGGTTGCTACGCCAAGCAATCGCTGCATCGAGTGGAACCCATCGAATCCGCCTTCAGCGAGAATTATCCGCACTTGAAGATTACGAACGGAAAAAACGTCAAGAACTCCGAACACAGACGGCTCATGCTTAGCGCTGAATTCGGAGCTATACATTTCATTTTTAGTGGGAGAGTTCTTATCAGAGAGACAACCATTTTCATCTAAGCACATATCGTAATGGATGAATAATTGGTGATTATCTATGGAGAATGTAATTGCCATTTCTGGCACACCCGGAACAGGCAAAACCGCGCTAGGAAACCTTCTCAGCCATCAACTTGATGCCAAATTTATTGAACTGAGCCAAGTTGTTACAAATCACCAATTTCATTTTGGTGAGGATACCGAGCGAGAAACTCTTATTGCAGATATTGATAGGTTGCAGGAATATCTGACAAACCAGTTTCAGGATAGTGACCAGCTCTTTGTTGTCACTGGGCATTTCGCCGATTTAGTTCCGAAGGAGTTCTTGAGAGTGTTAGTGGTTCTTCGTTGCCACCCATTGACACTTATCAGGAGATTAGCTGAGCGCAATTGGTCATCAAAGAAGATTTTGGAAAACATTCAAGCTGAAATCCTTGGTGAATGCACCTCCCAAGGACTGGCAAAGATTAGTCGCCATAGAATCTTTGAAATTGATACAACCAATGCGACGACCGATGAAGTTGTTACCGCAATAGAATCAATTCTCTCTGGTAAAGGTGACCAATATTCGGTGGGTAAAACCTCCTGGCTTCGAACCCTCGATCCGCAACTAATACATAAAATAATGGAGAAAAAACAGCTCCCTTCACTGTCACAAAAAGCATAAGTGTCTCCCATGATTTGAAGATTGTAGAAAAAACAGGTCGACGTCACGTGAACGATGATATTAACTCAGTCATTCAGAATTTAATTCGCAAATATAGTCTAGCCAATGCCATTAAATTTGAGGGAAAAGCTGACGCTAAGGCTGTCATTGGGAAGCTACTCGCTGAACGAACCGACTTACGTCCTCAAGCTCGAGAGATTATTGAAAAAGTGAACCGCACAGTAAATACAATCAACCAGATGTCAATTAATGATCAAATTTCTGAACTTGAAGTACTGGCACCGGAATTACTTGAGAAAACGAGAGAAAGACGAGTAAAAGAATTACCCCCATTAAAGGAAGCGAAAAAGGGACAAGTGATAACTCGGTTACCGCCTGAACCGAGTGGTTACCCCCATATAGGACACGCTTATGCAGGATACATAAACTGGTATTATGCACGAGAATACGATGGTCGAATAATTCTTCGATTTGAGGATACCAATCCTCGAAACGTTCACACGGAGTACTATGAGGCATTCAGAAAAGGGTACCGTTGGATGAATCTTGATTGGGATGATGAACTTAACGTTTCTGACGATATGCCCTATTTCTACGAGCATGCTGAAAAGTTACTTGATCGTGGCGAATTGTATTTTTGTTCGTGTTCAGCAGATGTTATCAGTGAGAATCGCCGAACAGGAAAGAGCTGCGAGCACCGTCAGACCAAAAAGAAGGAAACTCGCGATATTTGGAAGGCAATTCTTGACGGAGAGTATTCGGAAGGAGAAATTGTCTGCCGCCTTCGCATCGACATGACACATCCTAATGCAGTAATGCGCGATCCGAATATTTTTCGTATTATTGACTTTCCTCATCCCATACAAGGCGATAAATACCGCCTTTGGCCCACCTACGATTTCGCAAATGCCTTAGAGGACCACCGGAACGAGATTAGCCACATCCTACGAAGTAACGAATTTGCTAGCCGGGGGGAACTTCAAACTTATATCCGAAACCTCTTTCAGTATCCTCAGCCATTCATTCAGGAATGGTCTCGGTTCGCTATAGAAGGGAGCCCAGTAAGTAAGCGGAAAATTAGACCACTCATTGAAACGAATGTAATTAGTGGATGGGACGATATCCGTCTTACGACTTTGCCAGCGCTTCGCCGTCGAGGCATCATTCCTGAAGCAATTAAAGAAATGACTCGAGAAGTGGGTCTTAGCGTGGCTCAACCGATTTTAGACTGGTCTGTCTTATTAGGTATAAATCGTAAGCTTGTTGATCCGCTGGCAAACCGGTATTATTGTGTGACGCAACCAATGCCTGTCGATATCATTGATGCTAAGCCTTTCACAGCCGAACTTCCATATCATCCTGATTTTAAAGAGCGAGGAACCCGTCAAGCAGTAATAAAGAATCGCGTGTTCGTTGATGGGACGGATGCCCAGCAACTCCGAAAGAACGATGTATTTCGCCTTAAATACGCCTTTAATCTGCGAGTTGACCACAAAACAAAAACAGCCTTAAAATGCAGTTTCGCTGGAGATGCAGTAGATCAAGCAGAAATGAAGGTTCAATGGGTAACTCCAAGTTCCATTCCAGTGAAGATATTCATCCCTGATGTGCTCTTTAAAAACGGCGATGTGAACCCAAAAAGCCTTCAAATCTTGGAAGCCCTTGGTGAAAAAGCCCTTCAAGAGGTAAAAACAGGAACAATCATCCAATTAGAACGAAAGGGATTTGGTTTCGTAGAAAAAATTGGGGAGAAAGTCAACATAAATATGACTGAATGAAGTAGGGCGCAAAGATTTTAGAGCGCTGATTCTAAATACCGTATAGCTAGTATTGCGCAATCGGGGGTACAGACAAAGCTATGGCCGAGGAAGTACAGCGGGCATTGGACAACCTTCGTTTCGACCGAATGGTGAAAGCTTTCTGCATCATATCACCTGACAATACTGTCTATCAAAGTACCCTTGACCAGGAAACCGAAGCCATGGTTAAAGAGACTGTGAGTCTGTATAAAGGACAGATTAGCCAACTCACTGTTAACACTGAAGCCGGTCTTGTGGTAATCTCTAAAATCGCCGAGAATTGGCTTCTTGCCGTGCTTTTTCCACCAAACCTTTCCCTTGGTATAGCAGTAGTGAAAACCAAAGCAACGCTGCTAGCCCTTCGCGAACTGAACCTCCGCATTATTGAAACTATGCCAACACTGTCAACCGAACCAAAGCCCGTACCATTAACCAAACCAGTGACTCCACCTCCTGTCCCTCCACCCCAGCCTAGCCCGACACCCTCTTCAGAAGTAAAAACAGAAGAACCTCCACCAAAACCCACTCCAGCCCCAGCAACAACCCCACCTGCAGAACCGATTCCACCACCCACAATTCCAGACACAGAATCCATGCCCCCACCTATGGAACCTCCTCCGCCTGAACCCTCCGAAGCCGGTCCACCACCTCTACCACCAGCCCCTGAAGAAGGACGTGTTGATTTGACCTTCATTCCTCAAGGTGGTGAAGATCTCCTTGCAGCCCTCGATACAGGTTCACCAGTTGGAACAGCACTCTATGACAAATTTGGTCCTTACGCGCGAGATGTGCTTTTCCTTGTAGATGGCAAACGCGATGTGAAAACCATCGCATTCCTTTTAGGACTCCCCGAATATGCCATTGTTGATGTTTTAGAGTTTGCAATCAGCAATCGCATTCTAGCCACACCAGCCTCCGCCTAAGCATTCTCAACAAGAAGCGTGAAATTACTTTTAAAGAAAAAATGATGCCGGAGGGCAGTCGAGGGAGGAGGGAGATTTTTTGGAGGGCGAGGACGATTCGGGCCTGAGGCCTTGGGAGGATTCTGCCTATGAGGGGTGTTGCGTTTGATTTAAAATTGCGTCGCTGCCCTGACCGGCTTATGAATTAGTATTAGTGGAAATTATAAGTCTTTATCATTTTCTCAATACGACCATACAAAAATTGCGGTAATCACAAGAGGAATTGTTGAAACCTCAATTAAACACCTATTGACTATCGATTAATGTGCCTTCTTCACCGCATTGGATGCAAATCTGTGGCTTTGATCGGTAAACAGCGCCACATTTGGTGCAGGTAGATTTGACCGAGATAGGAGCGGTTATGAGAGATGATTTTTGTCGTTGATATATGATGAAAGGTAGAGTGATGAGAGTTGCCAACCCTAGCGTAATACCAAGAGGTAGCAATGTCTGCCAAATTAGAAATGATAACAAAAAACCGATTGAAAATCCGGGTAAGTAGAGATATTTGATTGTAAAAAGGAGCCATGTACCTGCGGGAAGAAGAATAGCTGCACTCAGGGTTGAGAGAGTAATATGAAGTTTCCTGAGAAATAGTGCAATAATAATAGTAACTGCAATCCAAAGAAGGAAGGAAAATTGGAATGAAAAATTCAGGAGTAAATCGATAGTAGCCATTATCCAAGCTAGCTCATATAATTGAAGGGGATCGATAAGCGTAATGTATGTAGTATAGACGATTGGCTGAATCAAGTATGGTTGAGTTATATATAGGATAACAGCGATTCCAATGCCTATGGGAATTCCTAGTGAAGCAATACGTGAATTCCTAACTTGAGGCATAGTAAGGAGCCTGTGCGTTTAAGCTTATTAATATGATTTAGCTTTTAATGTGCCTCAAATTGTGAAGTGAGAGTCCCGCCTATGACTCCTCCAACAGCAGCAATTAGTCCCGCTAGTAGACCATTGAGAACCCACGTTAGAAGGAGTGCGCTATTAGCGCCGCCAAGGAGGAAGTCTAATCCGTAGCAAAGGAAAGGAGCAATCATTGCCATGATTAATCCTGCTGCAGCACCCTTTACCATATCCCGGCTAATTAATCCTGCAATGAGACCACCGATTAGCCAGATAGCTGGAGCCAGAATATAGACGACGAGGATATTGAGAAGCAGATCATGGTAAATCATGAAAATTTGCATTATTAGACTTTCCCCATCGAAGGTTGACGCAAGTGAGCCTGGAACCAGACCGGGTCCAACAATCGGTAACAGGTCTATTGCTGTTGCATAGATGAGTCCATAAGCAATACCTAATGTGGCAATGAAGCCAACAATTATCGCGACAATTAAACTAGTGTTTGAAGATGCCATGGATCTTACCTCGGTTCCTTGCTTATGAAAGGAGAATGATGATTTAAAGTTGTTTACAGTATTTGATTCGATATTAGACCATACGAAGTTTTCTTAATTCCTTCATTAAGGCGATGAGTTTTCGATCTTTTGTCGCCATTGCTTTCATGAAAATTTTGACTTTTTTACCAGCTGTCATTGCAACGATTGATTCGCCTGTGACAATATTTGCGAGTTTATCGAGAGTTTCATCTTCAGTTTGTAAGATGAGGTCTCGGAGTTTCAGAGATTGCTCAAATTCATCGTCGTAGAGCTTTCGCCATTCTTTCTCGTATTTCTGCAAGTCTGATGCCCTAACAGTTTCTTTTTGTGCACATTCTGCGGCAACATTCCCTGCAATATTTCCGCAGACTATAGCATAGCCCATTCCCCCACCAGTGATTGGGTGAATTTGCCCAGCTGCATCCCCGACTAGGAGCGCGCCATCAACAACATTGGTTTTATTTGGACCACATACGGGTAATGCACCTACTCGAGTTTCGATGACCTTTGCGTTGCGTAATTGCTGTTTTGCTACATCATGGTGTTTGAGAAAATGGTCCAGATATTCCTTGGCAGTCTTTGCTTCGACCCCACCGCCGATCCCGATTCCTACGTTTGCACGGCCTTCTCCTTTGGGAAAAATCCAGATATATCCTCGTGGTGACACCTCACTGCCGAGGAGAAATTCCATCAGATCGGTGACTTCGAGGTTACAATTAGCCATTTCGTAAGCGAAGCATGAGTCAATATCATCAGGTTTGTAGGCTTTTCGTAGCCCTGTAAATCGGGCAATCTGACTATTTACGCCATCAGCACCTATCACTACTCTGGCTTTCAGAGTTTTGCGTTTACCATCATGACGCACGACCACACCGGCAATAGCCCCGTTAGAGCGTGTTACATCAATTACTCGGGCACCTAGAAGGCTATCTGCACCAGCTTCTGTTGCGCGCGCAAATAGCTCTTTGTCAAATACACGTCGATCAATAATGAAGCCACTCGGTTCAGCCGTAGCGTAATCGACGCATATCTGTCCAGGGCTATAAAGACGAAACCCGCGAACTGGTGCACGAATTGCTTCTTCAGGAATATCGATTTCTGCAACTCCCGGGCCAGTCTTACCAATAGCTTCTCCGCATTGTACAGGAACCCCCACGTTGGTCTTTCTATCAATGATAATGACTTCTGCCCCTGCTCTAAGTGCACCAATGGCCGTTGATGAGCCGGCAGGTCCTGCACCAACCACAATAACATGTTTGTCCAATTTCATTTACTCCTCGAATAGTAATTTATCATGAACGTTCGATTAGATTGATTGCCCCTACAGGACACACCTTCACGCAGATTCCACAGCCTGTGCATTTTTGAGGAATAATGAGGATGAAATTTTCTGTTACCTCAATTGCATTCACGGGACAGACAGTAGCGCATGCTTGGCAGACGCCACAGAGTTCCCCATCAACCTCAGCTAATTTCTTGGCTCGCTTTTTACTTGAACTGGACGATGTAGGAGGCATTTTATCCATTTCCTCGGAAGTATTAAGGAGAACACGGTAAGTTAGGCTTTTGAGCCTTTCTACTCTTTGTTTTGATTGTTAGTTGTGAAAATGAGATACGCCCCTTGAGGTGGAATGATGCCTTGTTCTGTGATGAAGGCATCGATGTGTTCGTGTCCGGTTACATCGAATAATGGATTTCTAATTGTGATTTGTGGATTAATTTCGTCAGCGGGGACGACCTGCCCAGGATTCCCCTCTTCGAGTGTTATAAGACGCCCTAATATCGTTTCATGGGAAAATTTGTAACTACCTACCGCGATGAGGACGCGAACCCGTGCATCATGACATAATTCAGCGAGCGTGGCAGTTCCTACTTTGGAGACGATAGCACCATTAGCCGCAATCGCTTCGCCTCCAGCTAAGAGTATATCAGTGTCTGGTAGGAATATTCGTGCAGCAAAATCGGTGATGAGTGTTACTGGAATTCCTAATTCGGCAACCTGATTTGCCAAAAGACGACCTTCGAGGTCGGGTCGACTTTCGGCAACAAAGACTTCAATTTTTTTACCTTGCTCTACGACCTTTTGTAGAATAGCTAGCACTGTCGTACTCCGGCAGAGCGTTAAGATACGATCACCGGATCGTATGCGTTTTGAACCGATTTCACCGATTTTTTGTTTTGCTTCAGCGATTCGTTTGACGAATTTATCACAGGCTTTACCAACGATTGTACGCATTTTTTTCAATGAAACCTTTTCATGATAAGCTTTCAGCCCAGCATCCTCGATCCAATCGAGGCAGTTATGTAGGGCAGCTGAACTCTGGCGAGCGCCCCGTAAGCCATATGCCGCTTTTTTCAATTGGTCAAAAAGATCCTTTGTTGATTTTGCTTCTGTTTTCAGGGCCAGGTCTTTCAGCGCTGAAGCTGCAGCAATGGCGGTTCCATCAGCACTGGCAATATCATAGCTTTTGAGTTTCTTAATGAGCCAATCAACATTCAACGAATTACGCCTCCATGACAGCATTAATACCCTGATGCCGTATTAAATTGCTCGGCGAATGAAGATGAGCCAAATTCCCTCGGAAACACAGCAAATTGCTGAAGCCATTCAATCGATGCGTACACGCGGTGCTGGACGTATTGCTCGTGCAGCGGCAAAAGGACTAGTTATCGCTACACAGGAGTCAAATGCTAAACGAGTTCCTAGGCTTCTTCGAGACGTAGCTGTAGCTGCCCAGGTATTATACGAAACCCGTCCCTCGGCCGTATCATTGCCCAATGCCTTGCGCTATTACTATACGCGATTACTCAAAAAAATCGAACAAACTGAAAGTATTCCCGAACTCAAAGAAGCTGGTCAAAAGATAGGAGAGAAATTTATTGAAATGTCAAATAATGCCGTTAAAACAATTGGTCAGATTGGCTCCAGACTGATTCAAGATGGAGATATAATATTTACATATTGTAATAGTGCCACAGCTTTTGGGGTGCTTAAGACTGCGTATCAAATGGGGACAGAATTCACCGTTTATGTTCCTGAAACCAGACCAAAATATCAAGGACATATTACAGCAACATGGTTGGATGAAGCAGGTATACCTTGCTCATTGATTACGGATAATTCTATTCGGTTTCTCATTGCTCGGTCTGATAAGGTGTTTGTAGGTGCCGATTCGGTTACAGCGAATGGTGCAGTGGTAAACAAGATTGGGACCAGTTTGGTCGCGTTAGCAGCTAACGAGGCGCGAGTTGACTTTTTTGTTGCCGCTGAAAGCTACAAATTTAGTCCAGCTACAATGGCTGGAGAGCTAATCGAAATCGAAGAGCGGGACGCTTCAGAGGTAATTTCACTGGAAAAACTTTCAAACTGGAAAAAGGTCAGTGTTCGTAACCCAGCTTTTGATGTTACACCGCCTGAATATATTGATGCGATTATTACAGAACAGGGGCTGATACCACCTCAAGGGGCAATTGCCATTCTCTACCGAGAATTTGGTTGGTATTCTACAGAACAAGCGTTTCCATGGGAGCCTTATTTGCAATAGCCTAACAAATTTGACCCAGAACCCGTGATTTGATTATTTCTTAGTTAGGTCCCGGATGATTTTTCGCCAATCTTTGATTCGCGCCTCAGAGATTCCAGTCAGCAGAGCAAGGTCGCGCGGATTTTCTGTTTTAAGATCATTAAGGGATTCGACACCGAGTTCTTTCAGCTGCTTGACATCTGAACGGGTGATTTCGGGAAGGTCTTTCAGTTCCTTGATTTTTGGTTCCTTTGCTTTTTCTTCACGGGCTGCCTTCGCCTTTTCCCGCTCATAACGTTTTGCAGTATCTACTATTTTTTCAGCCCGGTTCCGCTTCAATTTAGTCATTCGAGCCAAGCGACGAGGAGAAATTGTTGCTAAATCATGAATGTTTCTAACACCTGCGTCCACCAGAGTTTCAGCTAATTTCTTTGTTACTCCACTAAGATCTGCTAAGTCGGTTTCTATGGGCTCAGGTTTAGGCGCGGCTTTGGTTGGTGTTGCTTTCTTAGCCTTGGGCTTCGGTGCAGGTTTCTTGACGCTTTTATCAAGTTTCTTAATTCGTTTCATGTATTCTTTGAGCAATTGGACATTTTCGGAATGATTGGTTTTTCGCCTAGAGTCAATTGGGATTGCCATCCAACGGGCATCGGCTAGACCGATACCTGCATCTTTGAGTTCTTTGAGGCTGAACCCCCGACCCTTACGAGATTCACCGCTTTGGGGAGCATGGATTTCTGGTCGGAATGCCAAGATTAAATCACCTTGAAGCTGAGTGAAGGAGACGAGAAGAGTCCCAGCTAAAAATCTTTTGACCCATCATTAATGATTTGGTGTTTTTGATTAGTTGGTGGCGAAAACGAAAAGAGAAGAAAACTTAAATTGGTGGATATATTCGTGGGCAATTAATCACTGAGGTAGAGGTTAACAAGCCATGATGGGACAAAATGATAACCACCGATTAATGTCTCACACAACTACTGTTGCTGTGAAAGTAAATGGCGGCGTGATTCTTGGTACCGAATCACAGGCATCAATGGGTTACCTGGTTGCGAGCGATACGGCTCCGAAAATCCTTCAAATCACAGACCATACAGCAATGACAATTTCGGGATCCGTTGCAGACGCACAACAACTCACAAATAATATTCGCGCCATAGCCCAATTAGAAGCCTTAGAGAAAGGTCGTGAGTTGACTGTAAAAGCGATTTCACGATTAACATCAACGGTTCTGTTTCGTAACCGTATGTTTCCTCTTATTACGATGCTCATCGTTGGTGGAGTAGACAAAGAGGGAGGCCATATCTATATGCTTGATCCGTTGGGAAGCATGCTGGAGGAAGAGGAATTTACAGCCACAGGGAGTGGATCTGTTGTGGCCTACGGTGTCTTGGAAGATGAATATCGTGAAAACATGACCATTGAGGAAGGAAAAAACCTCGTCACCCGAGCTGTCAATGCTGCGCGAAAGCGTGATATTGCCTCAGGGGGCGCCATTCAGATGGCAATTATCGATTCTGAAGGTGTAAATATATCTCGAGAGAAAATATCTGCTTAACATTCTTTTTACACTGAGAGTTTTACATTACACAACAAGCATTTTGCCAGTTGATTGTGTAGCCACTCTTCTCAAGGTTTTGGAGCGTAGCATTCGTCGGTTGGACAAGACGTGTGATTCCTGCTTGGATTGCTAGTTGTTCCATTTGACGTCGAATAGCGCCACGGGGTCGCATACAGCCAAGTGCAATTTCAGTATTTGGAAAAAGTAAACGAGCGATAGCACAAATTCGGGCGACATCAGGGGGTTGTGGGGGATCACTAGCAGCCATTGGTGTTCCTTCTGTTGGCATTAAAGCGATGATGACAATCAATTTGGGTTCAATGGTTGATTTTATGAGTTCGAGCGCGTTGAGTTCACCTACCAATGCTCCGTTTTGGAGACCCACACAAATGTGTGGCGCTATTGGAATATGGAATTTTTCAAGCGCTTTTAATGTTTCAACATAGTCAGTTGTCGTACGTTGTGTTAAACCATAGACTGTGTGGATTGTTTGGTCGTCACCAACTACATCGACAGAAGCGCAGTCAATGCCAGTTTGAGAAAGCCCACGAGCTTGTTCAGCTGAGAGAAATCCTGTGTGCACGTTCAAAAAAAGATTCGTCGATTGTTTGATTTCAGAGAATGCGGATAAAAAGGGGGTTAGAGGAATTGTGCCGTTTTCATCACAACCACCGCTGATTAAACAGCCAACACCTTGTTTATTGGCGAGGTTGTTGCAGAAAGTGATTAGCTCCTGCGGGGTATTGATAGTGTGCATGTGATGAAGAAAATGACCAACACAATGTTGACATTGTAGTCTACAGCGGGTTCCAGTAACAGAGACTGAGGGAAAAGCAGTTCCAGGTCGAAATACTGTGATTTTTTGTTTGAAAGTTTTTTGCGTTAAAGCCCATGCTTGGTTGTATAATTCCTTTAGATCAGTATAAGGCGAAGTAAACCATTCTTGCAAGGTTTTTGTTCCCTTGCCTGTTGAGGTCATGTCTTTAAACCCCGTTGTAACGTCCAATCAGATTTTGAATACCAAGAGTCAGCGATTTTTCGAGCCGACTGAAGTTCAGCGTCAGTTAAGCCTTCTTCATAAAACCGTGCAGGTAAGGTGCTAGAAAGACCTTCAATAAGAGCCTCTTCAATTTGTCCGAAGGATGGTGGTTTTCCGAGTTCTTGCTGTAGCGAAGTAAGTCTATTTGCTGCTTTTTTAATTGCATTTAAATCCGGTTTCTGTTTGTTGATTTTTAAAAACGTAAACATCTTGTTAAGATCAAGGTTCCGTAGGATGGTTCCATGTTGGAGTAAGGTATTGCCCCGTCGAGATTGAGCATTTCCTGAAATCTTCCTTTTTTTCACATATAGGTTAGGACAGAAGCTTTCAGTTCCTGGTGCAAATTTTGCGCTAACACCAAGGCGATTTAGACCTACTAATAACCCATTACATAGGTATTGGTATGTTTCAATTACACCTGATGGGAGTTGCGTATCATCTGTGCGACAGATGATGCTATAGGTGAGTTCCCCATCAAAATCATGGTAAACGGCTCCACCGCTGGATAGTCGACGTACGATGTCGACATTGAGTTTACGACAGGCTTCGGAATCTACTTCGTCATCAAGGTGTTGAAATCGTCCAATTGATACTGCTGAGGGGCTCCAGCGGTAGAAACGAATTGTATTTGCAGCTGTTTCTTTATGACAGGCCTCAAGTAAGACATGATCAATTGCCATATTTTCAAAGGCATTGAAGATTCCAGTTCGTATTAGACGCCATAATTTTGCCATTGGTTAGAGGACTCCTGCTAGTTGGGCTTCGATTTCTTTAATTGCTTCTTCATTGGGAGGATAAGGGTAGTTAAATAACGGGCCTCCTGGTTGTTCTGTGTAGAATGGACGGTTACACGAAGGGCAGCCAGTAGTTTGAAAAGCCTTCCCTCGTGCGATTATATCAATTAACCTCTCTTTGGAGAGACCAAGATCCGTAAGCTGATTTGACGAATTAAATTGCATCTGTTGGGCGTTTACAAGACGGTTCTGAACCAAATAGTGGGCTAATTGAATACGACGATAGTGATCAAGTGCTGGACGTGCCTTATTCTCTAATGATGTTCCACTGATCGGTGTAAAAGGAAATAGTCCAACTGTGATGTCCTTATTGACTAGATCTTGAAGCAGAAATACGGTTTGGAATTCCGTCTCTCCTAATCCGATGACGAGATGGGTAGTTGTATGATTTGGTCCAAAGATTGCGCGGGCAGATTCCAAAGCCTGGTGATGTGTGGACCAAGAAAACGAACCACCCATTCCTGAGCCTTTATAGTGTTCAAATAATTCAGTTGTGATTGTGTCAAGTGAAACAGCGACTCTATCAACGCCCAAGTTGTAAAAATCTTGGAAGTCATTTGTACTTAGAGGGGGTAACGCAAGGGAGAGGGGAATGGTGGGTAAATAGTTCTTGAAGAGTGCAATGAGGTACTTCAAATCTTTAACAAGGGTTGGATAACAAATAGTTTGAATACATAGGCGGTTAAAAGGAAAATTGATACCATTCTGGGTTATGCTTTCAATAAATTGGGTGAGAGTATAAGTAGGCCATGTCACACGAGAAAGCTGGCTAGCTTTTGCACTACTTTCTCGTGCTTGAGCACAAAACGCACAATTGGCACTGCAACGTGATTTTGTGAACATCATTGT